>JAZUAR010000069.1:0-2382 GCA_045638055.1 Candidatus Avispirillum sp. | reverse complement strand
CCCTTGTCGCCTCCGCAGAGGCGAAACTCCTTTTGCCTTCCCGGATTCCAAAGGCGTCGCCTTTGGTCGGCATCTGCTTGATGCCGAAAGAGATATTGTCTGCACCCAACCGAAATTTAATAAGATAAATGTAAAATTATCATGTTCAGAAAGGTATATTATGAAAAAAGCTTTTTCAGGTGATACACTTTACCGTTTATTTATATACCTTACTCTTATCATAATTGCCGTCAGCATTCTTGTTCCCGTGGCATGGGTGCTGTTTGCCTCGCTGAAGGAAAATCGGGAGTTTTATGAAAACCCGTGGAAGCTGCCGTCGGGGCTGAATTTCCAAAACTTCAGGGATGCCTGGGAAAGCGCTCACATGGGGAGCTATTTTCTCAATTCCGTTATTGTTACGGCTCTTTCAATCGTAATATTATTGGCGACAGCCCTCCCCTGCGCATACGCACTCTCCCGCTTTTCCTTCAAGGGCCGCGGATTTATCAGGGGACTTTTTATGGCGGGACTTTTCATAAATGTCAGCTATCTCGTTGTTCCCATTTTTCTGATGCTCGTTGACGTAAACTCCCTGCTCGGCGCCCCCCTGCTTCTGAACAATCACATCGTTCTGTCCGTCATATACGCGGCTACGGCTCTGCCCTTCACCGTTTATCTTTTATCGGGATATTTTTCATCCCTTCCGAAGGAATACGAGGAATCCGCATACGTTGACGGCGCATCCCATCTGCGAACAATGGTTACCGTAATGTCGCCAATGGCACGGCCCGCCATTATAACAGTTATACTTTTCAATTTTCTTTCATTCTGGAACGAATACATCATTGCAATTACGCTGATGACCGATGAGAGCACAAAGACACTCCCTGTGGGTCTTATGAATCTGATGAAGGCGCAAAACGCCGCCGCTCAGTACGGAAGGATGTATGCAGGGCTTGTTATCGTTATGCTACCAACCCTTATTCTTTATATCCTTGTACAAAAAAAGCTCACCGAGGGACTTTCCATCGGTGGCCTGAAGGGATAAAAAAAGCACCTGCTGATGCAGGTGCTTTTTATTAACTTAGAAATAACGCTTGAGACCGGAGGGGTAGTCTGTGTGAGCGGGCTGCTCCTGGGGCTTGCGCTCCTTGCTACCGAACATACCGAGAAGCTCATCAAGGTCATCATCAGAAATCTCGTCGGAGCTCTCTGCTACGGGAGCAGGTGTGGGATCGGGCTTCTTCTGAGTCTGAGCAGGTGCCTGAACGGGAGTGGACTGAGGAATTGCAGAAACAAAGCCTTCCTTCTCCTTCTCAAAGCCTGTTGCGATGATTGTGATCTTCATTGCATCTTCCATTGCGGGATCGAATGCAACACCCCAGATAACTGTTGCGTCCTCGTGGGATTCGTTTGCGATCATTGTACAAGCGATGTCGATATCCTCCATGGAGATATCGGGGGAAGCTGTGATGTTACCGAGGATACCGCGAGCACCGCTGATGGATGTCTCGAGGAGGGGGCTGGAGATAGCAGCCTTTGCTGCAAGCTCTGCCTTTTCCTTACCTGTTGCATAACCTACGCCCATGTGAGCATAGCCTGCATTCTGCATAACGCTTGTTACGTCTGCAAAGTCAAGGTTGATGTATCCGGGAACGTTGATAAGCTCGGAAATGGACTGAACGCCATGGCTGAGAACGTCGTCTGCGATCTCAAATGCGTTGAGCATTGTGATGGGCTTTTCGGAAACCTGCTTGAGTCTTTCGTTGGGGATGATAACGAGAGAGTCAACGTACTGGCTGAGAGCAGCGATACCTGCGTCTGCCTGGTCCTTTCTCTTCTTACCCTCGAATGCAAAAGGCTTTGTTACGATACCGATTGTGAGCATTCCCATATCCTTTGCGATCTTCGCAACAACGGGAGCTGCACCTGTACCTGTACCGCCGCCCATACCTGTGGTGATAAATACCATATCAGCACCTGTAAGAGCGTCCTTGATCTCCTCAAAGCTTTCCTCAGCGCTCTTTGCACCAACCTCAGGGTTGGAACCTGCGCCGTGGCCCTTTGTGATCTTCTCACCGATTGTGATCTTATTTGTTGCGGCAGACTTCTGAAGAGCCTGTCTGTCTGTATTGATTGCGATAAAGTCAACGCCGCGAACGTTGGAAGTGATCATACGGGTAACAGCATTGTTTCCGCCGCCGCCTACACCGACTACTTTAATATTCACGCCGCTTTCAAATGTTTCGTCAAGTTCAAAAGGCATTTAACTATCCTCCGTTTTAATTCCGGCGGTATTACCGCCTATCTTTCTTTAATAACCTTCATAAAAATATGTATGAACGTCACTTAAAAACTACATACACACTATATAATATAACTTTTCTTCTCTTTTTTCAAGTC
>JAZUAR010000068.1:0-3436 GCA_045638055.1 Candidatus Avispirillum sp. | reverse complement strand
TACCGATGGAGCCGATGTCGTCCATTGTGAGGCCTGCATCTGCAACGATCTTCTTGCAGAGATCAGCGATATCAGCAGTGATATCGTCAGCTGTTCTGTCAGTAGAAACGTTTGTGGGAGTGGAAGCCTTCTTGATGATCTCGTAGTTTTCGTTTACGATACCTGCAGCGATGTTAGTACCGCCGAGGTCAATTCCGATATTGTACATATTAAAATCCTTTCAGGTTTTAAATCAATTTATAAAATCAGACAATAGATCTGAGAGCCTTGGAAAGAGCAAAATACTTTTCTCTCTTTTCTGCATAGAACGCCTTCTTTGCAGGATCGTCAAGAACGAGCTTTTCGCGCTTAACCATAACTGAGCGGCATTCGTTGTAGTCGGAGAACATTCCAACACCCACAGCCGCAGTCATTGCAGCACCGATGCAGCAGGTCTCAGGCTCCTTCATGCGCCAGATATCACAGCCTGTAACGTATCCGACGATCTCAGACCAGAGATTACTTCTTGCAGCACCGCCGGTCATCATAAGGGTGGAAATGTTCATACCGTTTTCTGCAAACTGGGAAAGAACCTCTGCCGCCTCAAATGCTACGCCCTCCATAAGAGCGCGGGCAATATCGTAGCGGTCGTGTCCCTTGTCGAGACCGATCATAGCGCCTCTCATATCGGGACGGTTGTGGGGGAATCCTGCTCCGCAGACGTAAGGAAGAACGAAAAGATCCTTTGCGCTTTCCATTCTCTTCTCTGCTTCCGCATCCATAAGACGGAAATCGCCGTCAATAATAGAGCGATACCAGTTGAGAGCGCTTCCCGCGCTTACAAGACTTGCAAGTGCGCCGAATCGGCCGGGAAGGGCATGGATTCCGGGGGAGATGTGGCTGTCTGTATAAAGAGGCTTGTCTGTGATGCCGAGAACTACCCAGGTTGTGCCTGTTGCGAGGAGCATATCTCCCGCGTCAACGGCACCGCATCCGATGGATGCGCAGTACTGGTCGTGAGCACCGTTGTAAATCTTAACGTCTGTTGAAAGGCCGAGAGCCTCAGCCGCCTCAGCGCAAAGATTTCCAACAAGCGCGCCGATAGGAACCACCTCGGGGAGGCGGGTCTCATCAATGCCGATGAAATCAAGGATTTCCTTATCCCACTTGCCTGTCTCGATGTTGAACATCTGACGCATTGCGGCGTTTGTGGGGTCGATCACGCACTTTTTGCAAAGCTTCATATTCATATACTCAAGAGTAGAAATGAAATAGTCTGTATTTGCAAAAAGCTCAGGGCTGTTCTTCTTTATCCAGAGAATTTTTGCGGCGTCAAGAACGGGGGTAGGAAGCCAGCCGCTCTTTCTGTAAATGCTTTCCTTGCCGATAGCCTCAGAAAGCTCCTCAGCCTCAACAGAAGCGCGGGTGTCCATCCATGTGATGACCTCGCTCTTTGCATCACCGTCGCGGTCAGCACAAAGCATGCTTGCCGCCTGAGTGGAAAGGCTGATTGCCGCAATTTCCTTTGCATCAATATCCTTGGTAGCGGTGCGGACAGCATACACTGCCGCATCCCACCAATCGCCGGCTGACTGAGTAACCCTGCCGCCCTCGCTTTTGAGAGCGTATTCACGGTAACCGGAGCCGAGAGTGTTTCCCAAGGAATCTACAACACAGGCCTTCGTGCCTGTGGTGCCTACGTCAAGTCCGATAACAAGCATTGCTATTATGCTCCGAGAAGAGTGTCAATTGTGTTGAGGATATAGTCGATTGTAGCCTCGCTTGCGATTACGGGAGGCTTCATGAGAAGTGCGGGCACGCAGTTTGCCTTGTAGAGCATTACGGAGGAGTCGATGCAAGCGTTCTTCATCTTGCCTGCGAACTCAGCTGCCGCGTCAACTGTGTGGAAGTGGAGAGCTGCGAGGTGGTCAAGACCCTCTGCGCAAACGATCTTGTCGGAGTACTTCTCAGCGATAGCCTTGAGACCCTTGTCAAATCTTGCGCCAAGCTCAGCAACGATCTTGCCGTTTGCTCTCATGAATGTCATTGTGATGAGGTATGCAAGTGCTGCAAGCTCCTCCTGACCGTTTGTAACGAGAGCGCCGAACTGGTTAAGAGTATCCATGTCAGCGTTTGTGATGATCTTGGAAGCAGGGTACTCACCGCCGGGGAAGCCCTTACCAACGATAGAGAAGTCAGGTGTGAGACCGTAGAGACGGAAGAGGAATGCGCCGTCATACCACATGCAGGACTGGATCTCGTCGCACATTGTGGGTGTATCGTATTCCTTACAGAGAGCGTAAGCTGCGTTAAGGAATTCCTTTGTAAGACGGATTCCGCCGTAGTTCATGAGGATGATCTCGTGGCAGAAGCCGCAAGTCTTGTAGTTACCGGAGTTGTACTCCTTCATCTTAGCTTCGAAGTCAGCGATATCGTTGATGGAAACGGGAACTACCTTGTAGAGTTCAGCGTCGGCTGCCTTCTCGCGAATCTGGGGCCAGAGGCCACGGAGAGTCTGAGCAACGATTGTTGTACCGTGGTAGTTAGCCTCGATGCCGCCCTTAGTGTCGCCCATGATGAAGAATACGGGAGTCTTGCCTGCATACTTGGGCTCGGGGAATGTGGGGTCGAGCTTGTAGAAGCGAGCGAGCATCATCTTAAGACCTGCCTCGCAAGCGAGAGAGCCTGTCTCAAGGTTGATAACGCGGTTGAGAACCTTCTTGTCTGTGGAAGCCTTCATAGCCTCTGTTGCTGCCTCGTCATCCCAGTCGATGCCGTTTGCCATCTGAGTGATGCGAGTCTCCATGAGACGGGTGATAAAGCCGCGGGTGTTGTTATGTGTTGCGTTAAGAACGCCGATCTTGCGAGCGTTGTCGATAAGCTTGTAGCCGTTGAAGCGGTGGCCGAGGGGAGTGTGGTAGTGCTCACTCTTACCTACGAGGTAGAGCTTACCGTCCTCACCGATACGGAAGTTACCAAAGCCTGTAACGGGAGACATATCTGTGTTGGTAGCATTTGCGAAAGCGTTTGTAGCAGCGCCCTTTTCGCTATTTGCGAAGCCCTCGATGATAACTGTGCCTACCTTATCGAGAAGCTCATCGTTTCTCTTCTGAGCGCACTCAGGATAGAAATCGATCTTCTCATCTGCGATTGCCATAGTCTCGTCGTAGGACATAAGACCAAGGAAATCATTAGCACGTGCAACGGCCTCTGTGTAGCCGCGTCCGAGTACGTCGGAAAGAGAAAGCTTAGGGGAAACAAACATTTTAAGTACCTCCGTGTATTAAGTTAATGAATTATTTATTTAGATTTTTTAATCTTCAATTTTCATCTGCTCACTCTGAGCGGGATCGGGACGGTAGGGAATACCGAGATGCTCGTAGGCAAGTCTGGTAACCTGACGGCCTCTGGGAGTTCTTGAGATGAAGCCTATCTGCATGAGATAAGGCTCGTAAAC
>JAZUAR010000067.1:0-2647 GCA_045638055.1 Candidatus Avispirillum sp. | reverse complement strand
TGGTTTGAGCATTCCTTCAAGAAGGTATTCACCGATGATATCACTCCTTCGGGAATGGATACCTATTCCGTTTATATGGCTCAGAACGAGAAGGAAAACGCTCAGTTCGTTCTTTATTCCGAAACCGACAAGACAGGAATGAAGGCGACAGTCACCCCCTTTACAAACGAGGCAGGTGACGAGATTCCCGCTACCCTTTACTATCAGATGTATCTCACTCTGAAAAACCTTGATACAGGCAGCGTTCTCGGTATGACCGCGGAGAATTCCATCATCCGAGAGGGCGAGGTACCCGACCCCATGGTACCTCTTGCGGCTATCAATGCAACAGGTGGCTTCAAGCTTAACGGCGGCAAGAGCCAGGCCTTTTATATCCAGCTTGAAACTGAGAAGGATACTCCCGCAGGCTGGTATTCCGCACAGCTCAACGTTCAGAATTCAAAGGGCGAAACTGTAAAGACTGCCACTGTTTTCTGTTACGTATGGGACTTCATCATCAAGGACGGCCCCACTCTCCAGACATCATTCCTTGTGGACAACAACAGAAGCTACGGCGGAAATTATACTGATTTCTACGAGTATCTCGTAGATAACCGTCTTATGCCCATGGATATGCCCGGCGGATTTTATGCAGACAACCCTTATATCACCGATGAGCGTGTATCGGCGATAAGAGTTGCGGCAACAGGCGGCGGATACAACGGAATCTATGCCGACAAGCCCGAGCATTATCCCACCTATAAGGAGTATTACAACGACCTTGTAAACTCCGATATCTGGGACGACGTTAAGGATAAATTCTATTTCTATACCATCGATGAGCCCCGCGCTCAGGAGGTTTGCGACAGAGATAACCATCTCATGAGAACAAATACTATCGATGGCGCAAAGTATTATGCACAGCAGCTTGATAAATACTGGCCCGATGCGCAGATAGTTATTCCCATGTACGATAACCACGCATACCCCTACTACACCTATCATCAGCCCCTTTCCACCTATGAGCCCTATCAGATCAAGGACGCAGTTCAGGAGCTTATGGAAACAGACAGCGTTACCATCTGGTGTCCCATGACTCTCGGCTTTACTCCTCAGTATGAGCTTGATGCATACGGCTATGACGGAACAGGCTGGCCTCAGCTTCGCAGCTATTCAGGAAGCCATTCCGGTATCTGGACCGAGGGCAGCGAGGGCAACTGGACCTATCACGATGAATATTTCAACTGGGAAAAGATCTACGGCGAGTTTTCCGACAGAGCTCTTTCCCATATCGAGGTAGAAAAGGAAAAGGGCAATAAGGTTCAGCTCTGGGGTTATATCTGCGGAGCAAGCCGTGCCTATACCTATACAAACCACCTCCCCGAGAACACAGGTCTTCAGACCCGTCTTATGTTCTGGCAGTACTATCAGGAGGACTGCACAGGATATCTTTACTACGGCACAAACAACTGGAACGAATACGATAATTCCAACGGCAAGTATGAGGATAACACCGTAACAGGCAGCTTCACTCAGCTTGGCTGGAAGCCCAACCTCAGCGTTGGCAGAATGAACGGCAAGGACGTTTACGGTGACGGCGTTCTCTTCTACGGTGCTTCTCAGGCAAAGATCCGCGGTGTAAACAAGTACGTAGGTACTGTCCGTGTTGAGATGCTTCGTGACGGCGTTGAGGAATACGAGATGCTCTGCATGCTTGAGGAATACAAGGGCGAAAAGGCAGCAAAGGATACTGTTGCCCGTCTTTCCACAAACGTTGTAAACTACATTTCTCTCCCCGGCTTCTCAACAGCAGGCTGGGACAGCTCTATGGATGAATACGATATTATGGCTCAGGTCCGCAAGGACCTCGGTGACGAGATCGAGGCGGCTGTTCTTGCAGGCAAGTGCGACCACTCCTACGATGAGGGCGAGATCGTTCTTGAGGCTACCTGTCTTGAGGTTGGTAAGCTTCGTCGTACCTGTAAGGATTGCGGCGCTGTGACTGACGAGGTCATCCCCACTCTCCATGCAGTTGGCGATTGCTACAAGGTGATTTCCGAGATCGCAACATCCTGCTATACAGACGGATCTAAGGTTCTCGAATGTACAGTTTGCGGCAATACGAGAACTGTGACGGAAACTGCATTCCACAATAACGAGGATTATCTTACATACGAATATCGCAATGAGAACGTTCACTATATTTTCTGTTCCGTCTGCGATGAGGATATCAATGCGGTAGGTCACGATTATTTCGTGAAGTATACTTCCACCTGTACCGATGCGGGCGATATTCTCGACTATTGCGTTTACTGCGGATATTCCGTAAAGACAGGGGATGCACCTGCAAAGGGACACGACCTGACGGAGGAGACTGTTGATGCAACCTGTACCGAGGACGGATATACCGGCGCAGTATGTAAGAATTGCGACTACTCCGAGGCAACAGTAATCAAGTCTGAGGGTCATAAGTATGACGGCGGCATCTGTACCGTATGCGGCGAGGCAGACCCCGACTACAATGAAACTCCCGACGTAATTGCAGGAGACCTTGACAATAACGGAGAGATCAATTCACTTGACTCCAATATTCTCAAGAGGATCATTGCAGGAAAGATCACACCTGATGCTTATCAGATCCTTGCAGGAGACGTTGACGGCTCAGGCG
>JAZUAR010000066.1:0-39002 GCA_045638055.1 Candidatus Avispirillum sp. | reverse complement strand
TTAGACAAATGCAAAACAACTGTAAAGGAATCCTCCCCCCTGTCCCCTCAGCAAAAGGAGGCCTTCGATAAGCTTTCCGCGCTTTACGAAAAGGACGGACCTGCGGCAGCACTCCTTCACGGCATAACGGGAAGCGGAAAGACCCGAGTCATCAAGGAGATGATAGATAAGGTCACCTCCGACGGCAAAGGCGTTATAATGCTTGTTCCCGAAATTTCCCTCACACCTCAGACCGTGGGATATTTTTGCTCCCAGTACGGAGAGCGAGTGGCGGTAATCCATTCAGGCCTTTCTCAGGGAGAAAGATTCGATGCCTGGAAGAGGATCAAAAACGGGGAAGCAGACGTTGTCATCGGTACCCGAAGCGCAATTTTTGCACCTGTCAAAAATCTCGGCATGATAGTTATCGACGAGGAGCAGGAGCATACCTATAAATCAGATACAGACCCCAAATACCTTGCCCATGACGTGGCAAGATTCAGAGCGGGAAAAACAGGAGCATTAATGCTTCTGTCCTCTGCAACCCCATCCCTCGCCTCCTATCATAAGGCAGTAACGGGAGTATATACTCTCGTTGAGATGACGGAAAGATACGGAAATGCCCGCCTTCCCGAGGTCATCATCAGCGATATGCGCTTTGAAGGAGATGCGGGAAACGTCAGCCCCTTCGGCACGATACTTCAGGAAAAGCTGAGGGAGGTCTTTGGCGAAGGAAAGCAGTCTATCGTATTTCTTAACCGCCGCGGATATAATTCTGCAATTTCCTGCAGAGTTTGCGGTGAGGCAATAAATTGTCCTCATTGCTCCGTGTCACTCACCTATCATACGAGAAAACCTCTCGGAAAAAGCGAGGATGCGGTAGAATATTTCAGAATGCGCCGCGAAAGAGGAATGCTTGCATGCCACTACTGCGGCTATAAGACCCGCCTTCCCGAAATATGCCCCTCCTGCGGTGCAGAGCATTTCCGTTTTATGGGATGCGGCACACAGAAGGCAGAGGAGGAGCTCATGGGGGCTGTCCCCGGTGCAAGGGTCATCCGTATGGATATGGATACAACAAGCACCAAGGGCTCCCATACTGAAATTCTTGAAAAGTTCAGAAAAAGGGAAGCGGATATTCTCCTCGGCACACAGATGGTAACTAAGGGACATGATTTCCCCGCAGTTACCTTGGTGGGCGTAATGAACGCAGATTCAAGCCTTTATCTTGATGATTTTAGAGCATCTGAGAAAACCTTTTCAATGCTCACTCAGGTAGTAGGCAGAGCGGGAAGAGGAGAGGATGCAGGTGTTGCCGTTGTCCAAACGGTCAACCCCGATTCCGAGGTCATCCGCCTTGCGGCAGCTCAGGACTATAAAACCTTCTATGAAAAGGAAATAAAGCTGAGGCGCGCCCTTGTGTTCCCGCCCTTTTGCGATATAGCGGTGCTGACACTTTCAGGCACAGACGAGGCTTTGCTTTCTGCAAGTGCAGTAAAGCTTTCCGAAAGAACGAAGGAGCTGCTCTCGGGAGACTTCAAGGACGTTGAGGCAGTAGCCTTCGGCCCCTTTGAAGCACCGGTGTATAAGGTTCAGAACACCTGCAGAATGCGCCTTGTAATAAAATGCAGACTGAATAAGCGTTCAAGGCAGTTTGTCAGCTGTCTGCTTTGCGAGTTTGGTAAATCAGTGAAAAATGTAAATCTGACGGCAGACCTTAATCCGTCGTCATTATAAAGGAGATAATTATGGCAATTCTTAATATAGTAAAAGAGGGAGACGCAGTCCTTCGCGGTAAGTGTCGTGAGGTAACAGAGATCACTCCCAGAATTCTCACACTTCTTGATGATATGGCAGAAACACTTCACGATGCAGACGGCTGTGGCCTTGCAGCACCTCAGGTAGGTGTGCGCCGCCGTATCGCCCTCGTTGAGACAGAGCCCGGTGACCTTGTTGAACTCATCAACCCTGTTATCATTGAGAGAAAGGGCCATCAGGAGGAGCTTGAGGGCTGCCTTTCCGTTCCCGGCAAGTGGGGCGTAACTCAGCGTCCTATGTACGTTAAGGTAAAGGCAACCGACCGCAACGGTAACGAGTTTACAGTAGACGGCGAGGGTCTCAAGGCAAGAGCATTCTGCCACGAGATCGACCATCTCGACGGCATCCTCTTTAACGACCATGCAGAAATGGTCGATCCTTCCGAGATTGAGGTAGAGTAATGAAAGTATTATTCATGGGTACTCCCGACTTTGCAAAGATCTGTCTTTCTGCAATTGTCGAAGAAGGCTTTGAGGTTGTTGGAGTAGTAACACAGCCCGATAAGCCCAAGGGCAGAAGCTATAAGCTCACCCCTCCCCCCGTAAAGGTATATGCCGAGGAAAAGGGCCTCCCCGTATATCAGCCCGAAACACTCAAGGATGAGGCTTTTCTTCCTGAGCTTGAAGCGCTCGCACCCGATATCATCATCGTTGCGGCATACGGCAAGATCCTTCCTCCCTATATTATAAACTATCCTAAGTACGGCTGTATCAACGCTCACGGCTCTATCCTTCCCAAGTACCGCGGTGCTGCTCCCATTCAGCGCGCTATCATGGACGGCGAAACTGAAACAGGTATCACCGTTATGTATATGAACGAGGGACTTGATACAGGCGATATGATCCTTATCGAAAAGACCCCCATCACAGAGGAGGATAACTTTGAGACAATGCACGACCGTCTTGCAGAGATCGGCGGCAGAACTCTGGTTCAGGCGATGTATATGCTTCGCGACGGTACTGCAAACCCCGAAAAGCAGGATGATAGCCTTGCAACCTATGCTGAGAAGATCACAAAGGCCGATTGCATTATCGACTTTGCTCTCCCTCAGGACAAGCTTCTCTCAAAGATCCGCGGCCTTTCTCCCTTCCCCCTTTCTTGCACAAAAACTCCCGACGGTCGCCTTCTCAAGATCATTTCCGCAACAGTTGCATCAGGCGCATCCGAGGCGAAGCCCGGCACAGTCTGCGCAGTAGATAACGAAGGCTTTGAGGTTGTTTGCGGCGGAGGAAAGAAGATCCGCGTAAAGGAAGTTCTTCCTGAAGGAAAGGGAAGAATGACAGCGGCAGACTTCGTTCGCGGTCGCCGTATTGAAAAGGGCGAGAGACTGGCATGGGAAAAGTAAACCCTGCAAGAGAGGCAGCCTGTAAGTCTCTCCTTAAAATGAAAAGCGGTAAGTATACAAACCTTGAGGTCAATGCAACTCTGACGAGAGCCGATATGTCGGCAGCAGACCGAGGACTTTATACTGCCCTTGTTTACGGAGTTTCCGAGAGGATAATCACCCTTGATAAAACTATTGAAAAGTATTCAAAGGTGCCTCTTTCAAAAATAGACCCCGAAGCTCTGGCGGCGCTCCGTCTTGGAATCTATCAGCTTTCATTTATGAGTAAGATTCCCGATCACGCCGCAGTTGATGAGTCTGTAACCCTGGCAGGAAGAAAAGCGGGCGGATTTGTAAACGCTCTTCTTCGCGCCTTTATCCGCGATAAAAAGAAGATCCCCCTTCCCGAAAAGGAAAGTGAGGACTACCTTTCCGTTGCCTATTCCGTACCTCAGGAGCTTTGCAATCGCTTTGTAAAGTGGTACGGCAGAGAAACTGCCGAGGAGATATTTGCGGCATTTCTTGAAAACGAGAAGATCACTCTTCACGTAAACACTCTTAAAACAAATTCCGAAGAGGCTTGCAAAAAGCTCTCTGCAACACCCTCAACCCTTGCAAAGGACTGCGTGTGCACAGAAAGCTTTGACGGCGTTTCCGATGGAATCGAGGCAGGACTTTGGTTTGTACAGGACGAGGCATCAGCTCTTGCGGCAGAGGTGCTGGGAGCCGTGGCAGGGGAGACTGTTATCGATACCTGCTCATGCCCCGGCGGCAAAAGCTTTGCAATTGCCATCGGCATGGAAAACCGCGGTGTCCTTCGCTCCTTTGATATTCACGAGAATAAGCTTTCCTTAATTAATAAGGGAGCAAAGAAGCTCGGTATCGAGATTATCAAAACCGAAGCAAGAGATGCAAGAAAGCCCGATCCCGACCTTATAGGAAAAGCAGACCGCGTTCTTTGCGATGCCCCCTGCTCAGGTCTCGGCGTTATCGGAAAGAAGCCCGATATTAAATATAAAGATCTTTCTTCAGTAGATAATCTTCCCGCGATTCAGTACGACGTCCTTTGTGGCGCCGCGCAGTACGTAAAGGCGGGAGGAGTGCTTGTGTATTCCACCTGCACATTAAACCCCGAGGAAAACTTCGCAGTTTGCGAAAAATTCCTTAAAGAGCATAAGGAATTTTCTCTTGAGCCCTTCGTTTGGGCAAAGGGTGAGTGCTCAGGCTCTCTTACGCTTATGCCCCATACCGATAAAACAGACGGATTCTATATTTGTAAAATGAGAAAAGGAGTGCCCGATGTCAAAGCCTGATATTCTTTCAATGACACTTGAAGAGTGCCGTGCTCTTGCAGAGTCTCTCGGCGAAAAGAAGTTTCGCGGAGAGCAGCTTTACGGCTGGATGCAAAAGGGCGCCCCTCTTTCCGAAATGAAAAATCTCCCTGCCGCTTTCCGTGAAAAGATAGCTGCGGAATGCGACTACCGCCTTCCCGAGATTGCAAAAAAGCAGGTCTCCAAAAAGGACGGCACAGTTAAGTATCTGATGCGAATGACAGACGGCGAGTGCGTTGAGAGCGTATTTATGCGCTACGAGCACGGAAACACCGTTTGCGTTTCCTGTCAGGCGGGATGCAGAATGGGATGCAAATTCTGCGCTTCAACCCTTCGTGGCCGTGCCCGCGACCTTACCGCCTCCGAGATTCTCGGTCAGATAGTGGTAATTCAGCGTGATACGGGAGAGCGCGTCGGCGGTATCGTAATGATGGGTATCGGCGAGCCTCTTGATAATTATGATAATACCGTAAGATTCTTGCGCCTCGTTTCAAACGAGAACGGTCTTAATATCGGCCTCCGTCATATCTCAGTTTCCACCTGCGGTCTTGTTCCCGGAATCAAGAGACTGGCAAAGGAGGGCCTCCCCGTAACGCTTTCCATCTCTCTTCATGCTTCTAATGATACCCGCCGCTCTTCTCTCATGCCCGTAAATAAGAAATACCCCATAGCAGAGCTGCTGGCAGCTTGTCGCGAGTATTTTGAAGAAACGGGAAGAAGAGTATCCTTTGAGTATACTCTCATCTCCGGCGAGAATGACAGCGAGGCTGATGCAAAGTCCTTGGCGGCTCTTCTCAAAAAGGGAATGAGAGGCCCCAGCCATATCAATCTTATTATGCTCAATAAGGTAGATGAAACGGGATTCGATGCACCTGACAGAAAGGGCGCTGAGAGATTTCGTAAAATGCTTGAGGATCAGGGCATGAATGCAACTATCCGCCGCCGTCTCGGCAGCGATATAGACGCATCCTGCGGTCAGCTGAGACTCAATAACATGGAATAAAAAACTTTTTAAAAAACTTTCAAAAAACTATTGACAAGCAAGGTCAGTAGTGCTATAATCCATATGTTCACCAAAGACAGCAGGTTCACGGTAAAAGCGAAGGCTTTCCTGCCGAGGAGACAAGATATATGATATATCCACGTCTTTTCTCGAGCTTTTGGGAAAAGACGTTTTTTAGTTTTCCAAGCTGTCGGACAAATATTACAAGGAGGTATTTACAATGCCCAGTGAAAAGATCCTTGAACAGAAAAAAGCTGTCGTTGCAGATCTTTCTGATAAAATGAGCCGTGCCGCTTCCGGTGTGCTTGTTAAGTATCAGGGTATCACAGTTGCGGATGATACAAAGCTTCGTGCTGATCTCCGTAAGGCAGGCGTTGAATATGCCGTAATCAAGAACTCTCTTATCGGCCGTGCTGCAGACATCGCAGGTCTCGGCGAGATCAAGGGTGAGCTTGAAGGCATGAACGCTCTCGCAATCAGCTATGACGATCCGATCGCTCCTGCAAAGGTCCTCAAGGAATATGCAGATAAGATCGAGTCTTTCGAGCTTCGCGGCGGTTTCCTTGACGGCAAGGTTGTTGACGTTAAGGTAGTTGAAGAGCTCGCAAGCATTCCTCCCAAGGAAGTTCTTCTCGGAAGAATGCTCGGTTCTCTTATGGGACCCCTTACAGGCCTCGCAGTTGGTCTCCAGGCTGTTATCGACAAGCAGAATGGTGGCGAGGCAGAGGCAGCTCCTGCAGAAGCAGAGGCTCCCGCAGCTGAGTAATTCAGCAATCGCAGCATAAGCTGCAACAAAAAATTTATTAAAAAAAACATCTATTTAATTGGAGGTACTTAAAATGGCATACGAAAAGACAATTGCTATCCTTGATGAAATCAAGGCACTTACTATTCTTGAGCTCGCAGACCTCGTTAAGGCTATCGAGGAAGAGTTCGGCGTATCCGCTGCTCCCGTTGCTGCTGTTGCAGTTGCAGGCGCTGCTGCTCCCGCTGCTGAGGAGAAGACAGAGTTCGACGTTGTTATGACAAGCTTCGGCGCTAAGAAGCTCGACGTAATCAAGGTTGTTCGTGAGATCACAGGTCTCGGCCTTAAGGAAGCTAAGGAAATGGTTGAGGGTGTTCCTTCTAAGGTTAAGGAAGGCGCTTCTAAGGAAGACGCTGAGGCTCTCAAGGCTAAGCTTACTGAGGCTGGCGCAACTGTTGAGCTTAAGTAATTTAAACTTAACAAACAAAAAAACTGCTGTACTTGTACAGCAGTTTTTTTATCTTTAATAATGTCCTTTGCATTAATTATTCGTACTCTTTGCCACTACAACGCCGTCGCTCCATGTGTGGGTCAGTGTTCTTTGTGAGACGACAGTGCCGTTTTGACGAAGCTTTAAATTAACGCAGACCTTCAATAATCCTCCGTCGTCGTACACCTTTGCTTTTGCAAAATATTTTCCTCCTTCGGGGAAGGTATCGCATTCGGAGTAGCGCATAACAGACTGGCGCAGCTCCTCGTAAAAGCTGTTCATACGTCGCGCGTTTTCCTCTTCTCTCGGAGTTCCCGTGTCGCAGGTAAACACAGGTATAACCACCGATGAAGCTTTATTGCTGTAAAGATGCATTGTATATCTCATAGACAGTCCTTCTTTTTTTATATAGCATATGCGATTTTTCCAATTGTCATTCATATAAAAAATTATTATCCCTATTGTAAAAGGGCAAGAGATTTGGTACAATTATAATATATATTTATTGTAAGGAACGGTAGAACTATGAATACTAAAGCTTATACCTTAAACGGCGCGGTTTATACCTTCGATGTTGAGACCGGCGCACTCCTTTCTCTCGAGCTTCCCGGTGTTAAGCCCATGATGTCCGAGGGTAAAGGCCTTTTCGACCTTGCATGGCCTGTTCACCTTGAATACGATATTCAGAGAGCAAATCCTACTGCAAATTACGGCAAATGCGCTCCCCGATTTGAATACGAGGAGGGAACACTCACTATCGTTTACGATAAGGTTCCCTATACAATGCCCTGCGATGACGTTCCCGAGTACGAGGGTGGCATCTCTGCCGTTGTAACTCTCAAGGCCCTTGAGGACGGTAAGTCTGTTTCTATGAGACTTAACCTCAAGAATAATTCGGGGGCAAATATCGAGCAGGTTCTTTTCCCTGATATGAACGGCATCGTTCCCACAGATACAGAGGAAACTGAAAACCTCACAATGATGGGCGGCTCAATGAAGCCCTTCGTAAGACTTAAGAACACAGCAAAGTCCCGTGAGACCTTCTTTGCATGGACAGAGACCACAAAGGGTGTGTTCATGAGAGCGGGCGGTCTTCAGCAGAGAGCCTTCATCGGCCGTTGGTACGACATCGGAAGCCGTAAGGGTGGATTCTCCATGTACCGCCGTCACTGGGGATGGGGTCCCGATACAAAGAACAACATGGGCTACGATGAGCAGCTCTGGATCAAGCTTGATAACAAGGTAAATAAGCTTCGCTTGGCTTCCATCCATACAGTAAAGGTTGAGGCAGGCTGCGAGTACGATTCCGGTGAATACGTTATCACACCTCACCAGGGTGACTGGATCCGCGGCGTTGAGCCTTACCGCCAGTACGTTGTTTCCAACCAGAAGAGAGTTCTTCCCGTACCTCAGAGAGTAAAGGAAATGCTCGGCTTCCGTACTATCTTCATGTCCAACGGATATGAGAAGCACCCCACAGACTACTCCTGGAAGTATGACGATTTCGAAACTATCGCAGACGATATGCTCGAGCACGGCATCTCCGATCTTAACGTTTGGGGTCAGTTCAACTGGAACCTCCCCTTCGGTGAGCACCGCTTCTATAAGGAATGGGGCGGCTTTGAAAACTGGAAGAAGAATGCCGATAAGATCAGAGCAAAGGGCGTGACCATTACTCCTCTCGTTTCATGGATCTCTGCTTGGGAGGAAACAGCACGCTTCCTCGGCATCACAGAGAGAAGCGGCTCCTGGGCTGAAACTCCCGAGGCTATTCCCATGTTTGCAGCACCCTACTGTAACAGATGGGGATGCTTCCAGATGCACGACCATACAAACGAAACATGGAAGGAAGAGATCCGCAAGGGCCTCAGATTCCTCCGTGACGAGTGCGGATGCCCCGATATCTGCTGGGACCAGTACGTTCTCGGTGATAACAGCGATGATTCCATCCGCGATATTATCCACGAGTACAGACTTGAAACAGAGAAGCTTTATCCCGGCACAGCATTCTCCTCTGAGTGCACACTTTATTACGAGTCCGATATTGACAATACAGACTTCACATGGAACTGGATCTACTGGTCCGAGAAGCGCGATTACAGACCTTATCTCCACATCGTGCGCACACTCCGTCCCAACATGAACGTAGACTCCACTCCCGAGTACGTTAAGTTCATCTTCATGGACAACCTTATGATGAACGTATATCCCTCCCATCCCGAGGAGTATAACGGCGGCGCGCTCATTTCCGAGTACCCCGAGTTCTCCCAGGCAGTAAAGACCTGCGCTTCCCTCAGAAAGGCATATCTCCCCTACTTTGCAGACGGTGTTATGGTTTCCGACTGTCCTCTTACTGAGGACTGCGAGGGCAGACTTACAGGCTATCTCATGGAGGACGATAATAAGCTTCTTCTCGTAAACTACAGAGCTAAGGACGAAGAAAAGGCTCTCAGCCTTGATCTTTCCGACTTCCTCAAGGGAGACAAGTTCTCCTACGTTGTAAAGGACGAGGAAGGCAACACAGTTCTCGAGGGCGAGATCGGTGCTACCGGTACTATTGAGTACAAGGGCGAGGCCGGCAAGCTCTATATGATCGAGATCAAATAATGCAGGCAGTATTTGAAAAGATCGCCGTCATGTTTATCATGATGGCGATCGGCTTTCTTTTAGGAAAGCTTAAGATAATAACAAACGACGGAAATCGAGTTCTTTCCAACATCTCGCTGTTTCTCGTGAGCCCCCTTCTTTCCTTTATTTCCTATCAGAGAGAGTTTTCCGCATCAATTGCGAAAAATCTCCTTGTGACCCTTGGACTGACAGCTGTGCTTTATGCCGTGCAGATAGCGATCGTTCTTTTGATAATTCCGAAGAAAAGGAAGGGAAGCGAGATCGAGAGAATGTCCCTTATATTCTCAAACTGCGGATATATCGGCATCCCCCTCGTTCAAAGCGTTTTCGGCAACGACGGAATCATCTTTCTCACAATGAATATCGCTGTTTTCTACGTCCTCACGTGGACCCTCGGCGTTTCATTGATGACGGGAAAAATGTCAATAAAGCAGACTGCGAAAAATCTTTGCACCCCTGCGATCCTCGCAGTAATACTGGGTGTAATATTCTTCGTTTTCAGAATCGATCTTCCCGATATTATCCACGAGCCGTTGCAGTCCATCGGTGATATGAACACCCCTCTTGCAATGCTCATCGCAGGCTCAACTCTTGCGGGAACGAATATTCTCGGCTGCCTCAAAAAGGTGAGAGTATATCTTCTTTCCCTTGTGCGCCTTATCATCCTTCCCGTAGTGTGCCTTCTTTGCCTCTACGCCCTTTCCTTTGCGGGAGTAGATCATATGGTCATAACTATCGTGCTGATCGCGGCAGCATGCCCCTCAGCCGTTATAACAACAATGTTTTCCCATAGATTCGGCGGCGACTCAGTATACGCTTCCGAGATCTTTGCAGTAACAACGATTCTTTCGGCCGCAACCATTCCTTTTATTATGTGGTTGCTTTCTCTTCTTGGGATTTCGGCCGGTATGTGAGGTATAATGCATCCCATCAAACATTTTGTAACAATAACCCGACACAGAAACCGCGTTATCGCCCATTGCGCAAAGGCGGGAATTTTCTGGCAGGGACTTTTTCACGATATGTCCAAATACTCCCCCGTGGAATTCTGGAACGGAGCGAAGTACTATCTTGGCACCCAGAGCCCCAACGTGGCAGAGCGAAAGGAAAAGGGCTATTCTAAAGCATGGCTCCACCATAAGGGCGTAAACCGCCATCATTTTGAGTATTGGACAGATTACAGCTCAGTCCTCAGAAAGATAGTCCCCATCAAAATGCCACTTCGCTTCGTAGCGGAAATGTTCTGCGACAGAGTGGCGGCAAGCAAAATTTATAAGGGCAAGGACTATAAGGATTCCGACCCTTATGATTATTTCATCGGCGGCAAAGCAAACCGCGCCATCCACGAGGAAACCTCGGCAATGCTTGAAAAGCTCCTCGTAATGCTCAAGGACGAAGGCGAAGAAAAGACCTTCGCATATCTCCGCAGCCTTATAAAGAGCAAGAAGGAATATTGATAAATGCAAAGGACTTTTTTGTAAAAAAGTCCTCTATCTTCCTAAAACATAGTCGATTATCATCGGCTCGATACACTCGCCTCGATACTCTCCTTGTTTTAGTTACGTCGTTGAAAAAACGATACTCAATCGTTTTTTCTTCCTCCTCACTCCAAAAAACTTTAAATATTGGTATAGCTAAAATTTACAAGGCAAAAGTTGCAGTGCAAAGCACTGCGGCACCGTAGGTGCCTTGCCCGAAAAAAGGATTGGGAAATGAATTAATTCATTTCCCAATCCTTTTTTTATTACGGGCCTTTTGCCTTTAGTGTTTCTCAGTATTATTAAAGTTTCTTTGCTACTTTCTTTTCAAAGAAAGTAGGTAACCGTCCCCTTTCGTTAAATTGGGGCAAAACAAAAAACCTCTTTGCTTTTGCAAAGAGGTTTATACTTGTTTAAATAACCTTAGAGAAGAAATCGCGGAGGCGGTCGCTCTTGGGATTGCCGAAGATCTCATCGGGAGTGCCTTCCTCGATGATGATACCGTCATCCATAAACACGACCTTGTCTGCAACCTCTTTTGCAAATCCCATCTCGTGGGTAACGCATGCCATTGTCATGCCTTCCTTAGCGAGGCTCTTCATAACGTCGAGAACCTCTCCGACCATTTCGGGGTCGAGAGCGGATGTGGGCTCGTTGAAGAGCATAACCTCAGGCTCCATGCAAAGAGCACGAACAATAGCAACTCTCTGCTTCTGTCCGCCGGAGAGCTGGCTGGGATATGCGCCGGCTCTGTCTGCAAGACCAACTCTTGTGAGAAGCTCCATAGCCTTAGCCTCAGCCTCTTCCTTAGTCTTACCGAGGAGAGTCATGGGAGCTACTGTCATGTTCTTAAGGATAGTCATGTTGGGGAAAAGGTTGAAGTGCTGGAAAACCATTCCCATCTTCTGGCGGTGGAGGTTGATGTTGACCTTGGGGTCTGTAATATCAACGCCGTCGAAGATAATGGAGCCGTCTGTAGGGATCTCGAGAAGGTTAAGGGAGCGGAGAAGGGTGGACTTACCGCTACCGGAGGGTCCGATAATAACAACTACCTCACCACGGTTAATGTCGTAGTTAACGCCGTCGAGAGCCTTAACCTCACCGCCGTTGTAGTGCTTTTTCAGATTGTTGATTCTGATAAGTGCATTAGCGCTCACTCTTTCTCAGCCTCCTTTCAAGCTTGCCCACAAGCCATGTGAGAAGCATAACCAAGAGAAGGTATACGATAGCGACAGCGATAAGGGGCATGAAAGCCTCGAATGTACGGCCGCGGATAAGGTCACCTGCCTTGGTAAGGTCCATGATACCAACGTAGCCTGCGATGGATGTTTCCTTGATAAGAACGATAAACTCGCTGCAAAGTGTGGGGAGAACAACCTTGAATGCCTGGGGGATGATAACGTGTCTCATTGTCTGGAAGTAGTTGAAGCCAAGGCTGCGGCCTGCCTCAAACTGACCCTGATCGATGGACATGATTCCTGAACGGAAGATCTCTGCAACGTAAGCACCGGAGTTAACACCGAATGCGATGATTGCAACGGGAATGCTCTCTCTCATAAACTTGAGGAAAACGAAGTACCAGAGAAGGAGCTGAACTACCATAGGAATGCCGCGGATAACAGTGATATATGCCTTACAGATCCAGTTGAAGATGGAAAGAACGACAAAGCCTGCACCGCCGCGCATTTTTAGGGATTCGTGGTTCTTGTCGTAGGAGGAACGAACTGCTGCGATAAGGATACCGATAACGATACCGATAACAAGAGCGCCTGCAGTGATGATGAGGGTGTTAAGAAGACCCTCAAGGATCCAGGTCCATCGAGCATCAACGATAAACACTCGGTGAATGTCGTGCCAGAACTCCGCAAACCAGGTTTTTATAGCATTAAACATATTTATCACATTTTCCTTTGCCGAAATAAAGGGCGGCTGAGCCGCCCTCTATATTCAGTTTAATTACTCAGCGGGGATGTACTTGTCGATGATCTTCTGAACTGTGCCGTCCTTGATGAGAGCATCGAGAGCCTCGTTGATGTCCTCGAGAAGAGCCTCGTTATCCTTTGCGATAGCGATAGCGTACTCTTCCTCAACGTATGTTGTGTCAAGGATCTTGAGACCCTTGTTTGCTGCAACGTAGCTCTTAGCGGGCTCGTTGTCGATGATAACGCAAGTAGCCTTGCCGGAAACGAGAGCCTGAACTGCATCGTTACCTGTCTTGTAGCTTGTAACGTGGTCCTCACCGAAGCCGCCGTTCTCAAGAGTATCGGAAGCGTAGATGTGACCTGTTGTGTCCTGCTGAACGCCGATCATAACGTCCTTCTTAACGGAGCCGTCCTCGTTGTAGAAGTCGTCGATGGACTTGTACTCGGAGTCTTCCTTAACGATGATTACCTGAACACCTGTAGCGTAAGTTGTAGAGAAGTTAACGCTCTCAAGTCTTTCCTCGGTAACAGTCATACCAGCCATACCCATGTCGTACTTGCCGGACTGAACGCCGCCGATGATAGAGCCGAACTCAGTGTCAACGATCTCGAGCTCCATGCCGAGCTTGTCAGCGATAGCAGCTGCGATCTCAGCGTCGATACCAACGATCTCACCACCGTCGATGTACTCGTAGGGAGGGAAGGAAGCGTTAGTAGCCATTGTAAGTGTGTTGTCATCGCCGCCGCAAGACATAAGGCAAGCGGGAACAGCGAGAAGAGTAAGAGCAAGAATAATGCTAATAATCTTTTTCATTTTTGATTACCTCCAAAAAATATTACAAATGAAATTATATACCCGATTCGTTTTTTTGTCAATAGTAATATGAATTTTATTCACTATTTTTTGCATAGATAATCACATTTATAAATTCGGGTTTATCGTGGAGATTGAATTGTTCGATGTAGGGGCGGATATCATCCGCCCGTCCATCTGCACGCGAAAAAACGAAATTTGAAGCACAAACGAACAAATAAAGATATACATGTCGTAGGGGAGCTGCTTGCCGCTCCCGCTACAGACGCAACAATTCGCTGTGAATATCATTTCGTTCTTGTGCAGATGGGCGGGAGCGGCAAGCAGCTCCCCTACGATAAACCAACGTTTTTCTGCCCACCATATCGTATTGATTTAATATTTATGTTTGCAATCGGGCGGATGATATCCGCCCCTACAATTGCATCCTTGATACACCGTCAAACCCGAATTTAAATTTAAATGGTAATAGCATAAAAGAGGCATCTGCAAATAAATGCAAATGCCTCTTTTTGAATATTCGTGTATAATTATGCAAAAATCAGGAAATATGCAAGAAGCACGATACCGAGGATGATTCGGTACCAGCCGAAGGACTCAAAGCTGTGGCGCTTAACGAATCCCATAAGGAACTTGATGCATACGAGGGAAACTGCAAAGGAAACAACCATGGCAACTGCAAGGATCGCAAGCTGCTCGGCACCAAACATAGCAGCCTCGCCGTCGATAATATCCTTGGCATATGAGAGCACCTCAAGTCCGCTTGCTCCGCACATTGCGGGGATAGCGAGGAAGAAGGTGAATTCTGCTGCAGCAGTACGGGAAACGCCGCAAAGCATAGCGCCGAGAATTGTGGAGCCTGATCTGCTTGTTCCGGGTACGATGGAAAGCACCTGGAAAAGACCTATGTAGAGTGCAGTACGGTAGCTGATATCGTCAGTTGAGATAACGGCAAATTCCTTGCCCTTTTTCAGTCGCTCAATAATAATGAAGGCAATACCGTAGATAACAAGTGCTGCCGCAATGATGATGGGATCATCGATAAGATCAATATCAAGAAGCTTCATTCCGACAACGGCAACACCGCCGGGAATAACCGCTACAAGGATCTTTGACCAGAGCACCCAGGTAGCCTTTTTCTCAACCTTTGTTTTCTTAGGAGAGAAGGGATTAATGCGGTTAAAGAAGTAAACAACCACCGCAAGGATAGCGGCAAGCTGGATGACTTCAACCAGCATATCGGTAAAGGCCTTATCCTGATTCAGAGGGAAGAACTCGTTAAAGAGAAGAAGGTGACCCGTGGAAGAAACGGGAAGCCACTCGGTAATACCCTCAACGATACCGAGAAGCAGTGCCTTTAAAAGCTCAAGTATAAGCATATTTGCACCTCATCATTCTCCGCCGCGGAGAATATCTCCTGCATGAACGGGGAAGGGAACCTTAATCTTGAAGAGCATACCGGGATGGGGAGCAGACTCGATAGCCTCGCCCTTTTCATTCCAGATACCGTCAGCATGGAAGGGCTGACCAACCTTGCCGGGTGTGAGAAGCTCAACGGATGCACCGTCGCAGAGCTTGTTTCTCTGGATAAAGGTAGCGTATCCATCGCTGTCGCTGTCTGTGACCGCTGTTGCGATATAAGCCTTTTCGCGGATGTATCCAGCCTCGGAAACGATGTTCGCATCCTCGTGAGGAGACTTTAAGAAGAATCCCGTGCCGTATTCGCGGTGGGAAACAGACTCAAGCTCACGAAGGAGGCTGGGATCATATTCGTATCCCTCGGGGTCTGACATATAGCTGTCAAGAGCCATTTTATATGTGTTTGTAACTACTGCTGTGTAGTATGCGCTTCTGACTCTTCCCTCAAGCTTGAAGGAGTGGATGCCTGCATCAACAAGCTCGGGGATGTGCTCGATCATGCACATATCCTTTGAACTCATAATGAAGCTGTCGCCGCTGTCCTCAACGATGGGAAGAAGCTCCTCGGATCTCTTTTCCTCGGCAACGTCCATAGAAAGGGCGCTCTTTGAGTTGTATATCCATCTGCAGGGCTGAGCGCAGGCGCCGCGGTTTGCATCACGGCCAACGTAGTGCTGAGAAAGAAGACAGCGTCCGCTGTATGCAATGCACATAGAGCCGTGAACGAAGCACTCGATCTCAAGGTCCTCGGGAATCTCGCGGCAGATTCTCTTGATTGCTTCAAGAGAAAGCTCGCGGGCGAGAACTACTCTCGTAGCACCGAGAGCATACCAAGCGCGGCAGGCAGCACTTGAAACAACACTTGCCTGAGTGGAAACGTGAAGGGGAACGTTGGGCGCACACTCACGGAGAAGTGCGGCAACGCCAAGGTCGGAAACGATGGCAGCATCTACTCTGATCTCATCAAGGAAGGTAAGAAATTCTCGAAGTGCCTCATACTCGCCGTCGCGGGGCATGATGTTTACGGTAACGTAAAGCTTAACGCCTCGGTCGTGACAGTACTTGACAGCCTCTCTCAGCTCATCGTTTGTAAAATTGCCGCTTGCGGCGCGCATGCCGAAATGGCTGCCCGCAAGATATACGGCATCAGCGCCGAAGTAAACGGCGCTTTTAAGCTTTTCAAAATCTCCCGCAGGGGAGAGGATCTCAGGTCTCATATTTCAAAATCGCAGCAAAGTCTCTGGGAGGTGAAGGGGCGTACGAACGTATCAGCGGCGGCAACGTGGAGAGGATGCTTCTGGTATCCGGCAAGAGCCTCAACTGATTCAAGGGTGGAATCAAGCATCATTTCGCCGTTTGAGGAGGGGAGCATATCGATGTTGAGCTTGATATCGATAAGTCCGTCAATATTTCCCGCAAGTGCCTCAAGAGCGCACTTTGCTTCCTTTTTTACTGTTTCCTTTTCAGCCTCTGAAAGAGTATCCTTCAGAGTCCAGATAATAACGTGTTTGATCATATAGAATCCTTTTTAAATATTCATAATAACGGGGAGGATCATGGGCTTGCGCTTTGTCTTCTGGAAGAGATGCTTTGTAAGGGCATCCTTCACGCCGTTTTTAAGCTGAGTCCATTCGGTGATGCCGTTGTCAAGAGACTTTGTGAGAACGTCGTTGCAGATTGTACGAACCTCCTCCATAAGCTCCTCGGCCTCTCTCACGTAAACGAATCCGCGGGAGATGATGTCGGGACCGGAAACGATGATTCTCTCATCAATATCAATAGTTGCAACAACAACGATAAGTCCGTCCTGAGCAAGGTGGCGGCGGTCGCGAAGAACGATGTTACCAACGTCGCCAACACCGAGACCGTCAATAAGAACGCGGCCTGAGGGAACAGTGCCTGCACGAGCGCAGGAGTCTTCGTCAAGCTCAAGCACCTCGCCGACACCCATAACGAAGATATCCTCCGCACTCATGCCCATAAACTCTGCAAGCTCCTTGTGCTGCATAAGGTGGCGGTATTCGCCGTGGATAGGCATAAAGTATTTGGGCTTTATAAGGTTGTGCATCAGCTTAAGCTCTTCCTGGCAAGCGTGGCCGGATACGTGAACCTCGAAATCGTCATGGTAAACGTTGATGCCTCTCTTGTAAAGCTCGTTTATGATACGGCCGACAAGAAGCTCGTTTCCGGGGATAGCGTGTGAGGAAAGAACAACGATATCGTTTGATGTAAGGGCTATCTGGCTGTGGTCTGCAAAGGCCATTCTGTAAAGCGCAGACATAGGCTCGCCCTGAGAGCCTGTGGTAACGATAGTTACCATATCGTAGGGGTATTTGTTGATCTCGGAAACGTCAATAAGTACGTTTGGCGGAACCTTCATATAGCCCAGCTTTACGGCAACGTCAACGATGTTGACCATGCTGCGTCCTGTGATCGCTACCTTACGTCCGAATTTAACGCTGGCGTTGATGATCTGCTGAACGCGGTGAACGTTTGAGGAGAATGTTGCAATAACAACTCGCTTATCTGTATTCTTAAGGAAAACGTGCTCGAGAGAGCGGGCAACCTTTCTTTCAGAGGGAGTATAGCCGCTTCTGTCAACGTTTGTTGATTCGCACATAAGGAGGAGAACACCCTCGCGGCCGTATTCACCGAGGCGGGTGAGGTCCATCATTCCGCCGTCGATAGGAGAAACGTCAAGCTTGAAGTCTCCTGTGTGAAGAACAGTACCCACAGGTGTGCGCACAGCAATAGCGCAGGAGTCTGCGATAGAGTGATTTACGTGAATGAATTCGCAGGAGAAGCATCCTGCACGAACTGTGGTGCCTGCCTCAACGGTGATGAGCTTGGAAGTTCCCTTCAGCTTGTGCTCCTCAAGCTTAGACTCAAGAATACCGAGGGTAAGTCTTGTGCCGTAAACGGGAGGATTGATTGTTTTAAGAACGTAGGGCAGAGCGCCTATATGGTCCTCGTGGCCGTGTGTCAAAAGGATCGCACGGACACGGTCGGCATTTTTTTCAAGATACGAAATGTCGGGAATAACGAGGTCGATACCCAGCATATCCTCATCGGGGAAGGCAAGACCGCAATCGATAACTATAATATCATCGCCGTATTCAAGAACAGCGATGTTCTTGCCGATCTCGTTGAGACCGCCGAGCATCATAACTTTAAGCTTATGATTTGCCATAACTAACCGTAACCTTTCTTTTATAAAGTCGATAAAAAGATAACCGAAAAAACCGCTGAGTCAAGATAAAAAATCTTGGGCGGATGCCTTCGCTTCCCGAGGGCGGCGGGAAACGAAAAAGTATTGAAATAAATGTAAAGCGCAAATGGAAACACGAACAAAATATTCCTTATTAATTATACACCAAAGTCGCATTAATGTCAAGAGCGGTCAAAGAGCGACAAAAAGGAGAATGACCCCGAATATAAAGGAAGCGGCAGCAGCGCCGATAAGAGCAGGTATGGCATTTTTGAAAAATCCCGAGCTGCCTCTGCCCTCAGGGAGTGAGGCTTCGGCGATTTTCAGGGCTTCCTTGACCATATCGTTTTCGTGCTGAAGAGTATTGCCGTTATCCTTTAATATGAAATAAGCTTCCTCAAAATAGGGGCTGCCCGTATTTCTTAAATGAATGATTTTCTTCTGACATCCTTTGATCATATGAATCTCCGATCATTAATATTCCGATATATTATGGACGAAAAAACAGCGCCCGAAACACTATATAAAAATTTTATCCCGTGATGCAGAAAAATAACGTCGAAAATCCCCCTATCCCCAAAAATTCTGTTGTCCATATGCAGGAAGAACTTATATAGTTTCGAGAGAAGTTACGGAAACTTTTTTACAAAAAAGGTTCTGTGAAAGCATTCCAATAAAGAGAACTTTAAGAAAAAGAAAAAAACCTGATGGCAAAAGCCATCAGGTTTTTATTTTCATAAATTAGCCGGCGAGCTTATCCTCAACTGCAAGCATATCCATGTAGAAGTTGTCAAGGGCATTCTGCATAACCTTGGACTTAGATCTGAACGCGGAAGCTGCGGAAGAAGGAGAGTTGCACATTGCCTCATAGTTTGTCTTGATCTCTGTGAGAGAGTCACCCATCATAGCTGCGAAGATGTAGTGAATGTTTTCACGAACGATATCAAGCATAACCTGGTCATCCTCGGAGTTAAGACGCTGACCCTTAAGAAGAGTCTCATAGTACTTAGGAAGGACTACCTGGTTGGACTTGTAGGACATATACTCAAGGATAGCACCTGTTCTTTCAGGGCTAGCTGTGGAAGCGTCCTTTCTGTATGTAGCGGGGATAGCAAAGATCGCTGCATTGGAGTCGATTGTGCTGATGTAGTTCTCCTGATCCTTGTCGAGCTTGGGGAAGGGGATTACGCCGTATTCGTCTTCCATGTCACGGAACTCACCGGTGATCTGAGCAGTACCGGTAGCAAAGAGAGCGTGGCCGTTGGAGAAGAAGGAACGGTAGTACTCGTGGATTTCCATACCGTCGGGAACGTCAGCATTTGCGCCAAGGTCCTCAGTGTAGTTCTTAACAAACTTCTTGTTAGCGAATACCTCGTGGATCTTAGTAGCAAGAGCGTAGTTGTTGTCGTTGTAGTAGGAAACGAGGTAAGAACCGTCGTCATTTGTTGTTGTGAGTGTGATACCGCAGGAGTAGCCGAAGCCGGAGCCGGAAGCGTCACCGTCGATAAGGCCGTAAACGTCGGTCTTGTCTACAACACCGTTACCGTCGAGGTCAGCGCTGATAAGCTGAACAGCCTTAAGGAAGTTATCGATTGTCCAGTTACCCTCGGTAACGAGCTCATAGAATGTCTTACCATCCATGTCCTTAGTAACGTTGTAGTCCTCAACGATCTGCTTGTTGAAGAATATGAGAGAACCCCACTCAAGCTTGTTCATGGAGATATCGTTGATTGTGATGTAGAGCTTATCATTGATCATAAGGTCTTCCATGGAGGAAGGGCTCCAGTATTCCTGGGTAAGATCAATGTTGGGAAGAGCGCTGATGTCACCGAAGAGACCTTCGATAACACAAGTACCCATCTTGTAACCCCAACCGTAGATTACGTCATAGGTGTAGTCGTCAGAGAAAGCTGCTGTCTGGAGGAAGCTGAGGGGCTCTTCGCCGTCCTCGATACGTTCAATGATCTGAACCTTATACTTTTCCTCAACAGCTACGTTACGGTCATAAACCGCGTCCTCAAGGGTAAGACCTGAGTAAGTCTCGGAATCGAGGAACTTACCGCCGTAGTAGTCCTTTGTGCCTGCGAGCTGACGGAGATGAAGGAATGTGAATTCTTCATTGTTGTAGTCAGCGTCGATGAAGTTACCAACGTCTGCCTGGCCGCTGTTGGGGGGACGTGTGCCGCCGACCTGGGGGCCGGATTCCGCACAAGCGGCAAGGAGGGGAAGGCACATCAGTGCTGCAAGCAACAGGGAAATGATTTTCAGGGATTTCATTTTTGTTGTCTCCTTATATAAAAATTTTTTTAAAAACTGAATCAGTCGAGCTCGCTCTTCATTGCGCGAGCCATAAGGGAGCGGATAACGTCTGAGGGCTTTTCGCCCTTGATAACGATATCGTAAACTGCGAAGATGATGGGCATCTCAACGTCCATCTTTTCGCAAAGGGCCATGCCTGCTTCAAGTGCATAATAGCCCTCGACTACCATTCCTACTTTCTTGGATGCCTCCTCATAGGTAAGACCCTCACCGATATACTGACCGCAGGTGTTGTTGCGGCTGTGGCGGGAGGTGCAGGTAACGATAAGGTCGCCGATGCCTGCAAGGCCTGAGAAGGTTCTTCTCTTGCAGCCCATAGCAAGACCCATTCGGGTCATTTCAGCGATTCCGCGGGTGATAAGCATTGCGATAGTGTTGTCTCCATATCCCATGCCGCGGGCAATACCTGCAGCAAGAGCAATGATATTCTTGAAGGCTCCGCAAAGCTCAACGCCCTTGATATCTGTGTTTGTGTAAACTCTCATGCAGGAGTTAGTGAAGAGACGGCCAACCTCTTCTGCAACAGCCTCGTCTGTACAGGCAGAAACGATAGAGGTGGGAATATCTCTTGCAACCTCCTCGGCGTGAGTGGGGCCTGAGAGAGTAACAAGCTTCAAGGGGTGGGTAACGCCGCACTTTTTCATCTCATCCTCAATGATCTCAGTCATTGTGAAGAGAGTTCCGGCTTCCATGCCCTTTGCAACGTCGATAATAACGTGATCCTCTCTGATATAGGGAGAAGCCGCCTTCGCCGTTACTCTGATATAAGCGCTCGCTACGGCAAATATGATATACTTGCTTTCCTTGATAGCTTCGGAAATATCCTTTGTGTATTTAAGCTCCTTAGGAAGAACAACGCCGGGGAGATTAACGTGTGCGTTTGTCTCCTTGAGTGCGTCGATCTCTGCCGGAAGAGCGGACCAGACAATGACATCGTTGCCGTTTTCAGAGAGGAGCTTTGCGAGGGCGATACCCCATGTGCCGCCTCCGAGTATTGCGGTTTTCATATCGATCTCCATTCCGCCGCTTTGCGGCCAAATAAGTAATGAAAGATGCCGCCTTATCAAATTATATGACAGAATACGGCTTATAATTAATCATAACACTTCTATGATATAATAACACAAATAATTTAAAATTGCAATAGCAAGTTCCCAATATAATGTTAATATAATCGAATTTGATCGAAAAAGGAACATGGGTGCTGATTTACTTGACTTTAATATGTTGCTGTGATAGAATTAAACGAAGAAAATACCTTTAATAATGGGGAAAAGAACGGTAAAATGTCAGATAAAATTCAAAAGGATATAATAGGCCGACAGTCAGACCAGACAGAAACTGTCAGTGTTTCCAAAAAGAAGATGCCGGCTACAAAAAAAGAAAAGAGAATGAAGATATCTGTCACGGTATTTACGATTCTCATTTCGTTTTATATGTTCATGAGTGCGCTTTATGCTTTTATTGTGTACTCGAATAACGATTTTATTTCATATTGGAGAACAGTCTGGATAGAAACTGCCATGACGACAAAAAGCCATCTTTGGCTTGCTGAGTGGTTTTTCCCCGAGGATATAATCAACAGCGTTATGGGCAACCAGAATCCGACGGACGACGTTGTCGGAGGACTTGATAATCTTATAATTCTCGACGGCAGTGCAGGATATGAGGATATACCGCATCACGAGGATGATACGGTAAAGGTTGATGATATTCTCGGACAGAAGAAGCTTAAGGTCGGCGATAAGGACTATGCGGGTAACACAGTTCTTATCAACGATATCGAGGAAGGCCTCGTGGTTTCCGAGATCGTGGGCCCCTCATATAAGGGACAGATAATGCTTATCGATGACCCTTCAAGAGTTTATATCGGAATGACTCAGTATCCCGGAATAACGGGTATGCGAATCCTTGAGATGATGGAGCATTATGATGCGGTTGCGGCAGTAAACGCCAGCGGCTTCCAGGATCCCAATGAAAACGGAAACGGTGGCGAGGTCGTTGGTATGTCGCTTTCCGAGGGTCACTACTGGGGCGAGTACGCATGGCACTACGGCAGCATCGTTCTCACAAATGAAAACAAGCTTGTAGTTGGTAATATCAGAAACTGGGATAAATACGGCAATATCCGCGACGGAATGCAGTTTTCTCCCGTGCTTATAGCAGACGGAAAAAAGCAGGTCTCCGGCACCTCAGGATACGGAGTTCAGCCCCGTACCGCAGTAGGTCAGCGCGAGGACGGCGTTATCGTTTTCCTTGTTATCGACGGCAGAGATATTACACATTCCATCGGTTGTACTGTTGATGATATGGCAGAGGAGCTGCTGAAGTACGGTGTTATCAACGCCTCAAGCTGTGACGGCGGCGCAACAACAGCCCTTGCTTATAAGGGCAAGGTTCTTAACAAGAACTGCTCACTCCACCCTGATCTTGGAAGAATCCTCCCCAATGCATTTATGGTACGCTCCAAGGCAGATACAGAAGAATAATAGACGTTTGACTAAAAGGTGAAGCAAATGATTAGATTTGACACTGAGAACAAGATTTTCTATCTTGAAACGAAGAATACTACATATGCTATGGCAGTGTTCGAGGAAAAGGTCCTGCTCCATGCATATTGGGGAAAAAAGCTCAATCATCCTCTTTCTCTTGATTGGCTCGATACCCTTGAATTCAGACCTCTTGCTCCTCTCGACTACGGCAGATATTCAACGGATATGCTCCCGCTTGAGTATTCCACCTTCGGAAGTGCAGACCTGAGAGTTCCTGCTCTCGGTGCAGAGTATGCTGACGGAAGCTACTATACCCGCCTTGAATACGTTGATTATGAGATAGTGGACGGAAAGCCCGCCCTTGAGGGACTCCCCGCAACCTATAGCGAGGACGGAGATAAGGTACAGACTCTGATCATCCATCTTAAGGATAGCCTGAAGGACCTTCACGTATACCTTTCCTACTCCGCCTTTGAGGATCTTGATGCTATCGCAAGAAGCGCAAGGATCGTAAACGAAGGGGAGAGAGCAGAGATCAACCGAGCATTTTCTGCAACTGTCGATATTCTCGGTCTTGAGAACCATGACCTCATTCATTTGGACGGTGCATGGGTAAGAGAGAGAAATATCACAAGAAGAAAAATAGTTCCCGGCAACCAGAGCATCGAGAGCCGTAACGGCTGCTCAGGTGCAGTACATAACCCCTTTATCGCTGTCTGCGAAAGCACCGCAACCGAAAACTGCGGCAGCGTTTATGGCTTCAACCTCGTATATAGCGGTAATTTTTCGGCAGGTGTAGATATCAGCCCCTTCAATTCGGCACGTGCCTATATCGGTATCAATCCTCAGAATTTCAATTTCGTTCTTGAAAAGGGCGAAAGCTTCCAGACCCCCGAGGCGGTGCTTGTTTACTCCGATAAGGGCCTTTCCGGAATGTCCCGAATCTATCATAAGCTTTACCGCACCCGTCTTTGCCGAGGTAAATTCAGAGATATCCCCAGATACGTTGTTCTCAACAGCTGGGAAACAACATATTTTACATTTGACGAAAATACCATCGTAAACCTTGCCCGCGATGCGGCAAAGATCGGTGTTGATACAATGGTCCTTGACGACGGATGGTTCTCCACAAGAACAACAGACCGTGCAGGTCTTGGCGACTGGTGGGAAAACCCCGACCGTCTTCCCTCAGGTCTTGGCTGGCTCGCAGAGGAGGTCAATAAGCTGGGTCTTCGCTTCGGTCTCTGGTTTGAGCCTGAGATGGTAAACCCCGATTCCGAGCTTTTCAGAAATCATCCTGAATGGGCACTCCACACCCCCGACCGTGAAACTACTCCTACAAGAAGTCAGATAACCCTTGATTTTTCAAGACGTGACGTTTGCGACTATATCATCGATGCACTTTCCTCTATCCTTGACCGTGCAAATATCGAGTACGTCAAGTGGGATATGAACAGATATATGTCAGAGGTGGGAAGCGCAGCACTCCCCGCTGACCGACAGGGCGAGGTATACCACCGCTATATGCTCGGTCTCTACTACGTCCTTGAGACACTTACTTCTAAGTACCCCGACGTTCTTTTCGAAAGCTGCTCATCAGGCGGCGGACGCTTTGATCCCGGAATGCTCTATTATATGCCTCAGGTGTGGACAAGCGATAACAGCGATGCCGTTGACCGCCTCCGTATCCAGTACGGCACAAGCATGGTTTATCCTTACTCCTCAATGAGCGCTCACGTTTCCGTTTGTCCTAACCATACACAGGGAAGAATCACTCCCTTCAAGATGCGCTGTAACGTGGCAATGCCCGGTCAGCTAGGCTTTGAGCTTAATATCGGCAACTGCTCCGAAAAAGAGCTTGAGATGTCAAGAAAGACAATCGAAAAGTACAGAGAGCTTGAGGACGTGTTCCATAAGGGCGACCTTTACAGACTTGTTTCCCCCTTCGAGGCTGATTTCTCAGCAATTCAGTTTATCTCCGAGGACGAGAGCAGAGTAATTCTTTGCATCGACAGCCAGCGCGGACTTTTCAACGGCCCCGATCAGTATATCAAAATGATGGCCCTTGACCCCGACAGTCAGTATAAGTGCGGCGATAAAACATACTATGGCGAATATCTTATGAATTTCGGCGTTCATTTCTGCAATAAGCGCGAGCATATCTCCGAGATTCTTATTTTTGATAAGCTTGATTAAAGGGTGATATTATGAAAAAATCGATAAGTGTTATTCTGATCGCAGTGTTTTTGCTGGTAGCAATTGCGTCTCCCTGCAGTGCTCTTATAACAGAATCGGAAGCTGTATCGTTGTTGGGTGATATCGACGGTGATAGCAGTATAAATTCCATCGATTCTTTGCTTGTGAAAAAAACGATGATAGGAAAGCATGAAGTTGAAAGCATGACAATTGCTGACGTAAATTGTGACGGTGCTTTGGACTCAAGGGATTCCTATGCAATAAAATCGTATATAGTGGGCCGCATCACCAGCTTTGTAGAAAAGAGCGGAAAGAACGTTGACAAGATCATGATAGCGGGCAGAGACATTTCAGAGTTTGAAATTGTCATCCCCGATGATTGCACGGATAACGTTGAATTTGCCGCCGAGGAGCTTAGTGAATATATCGAAAGAGCCTGCGGCGTATATCTTTCCGTAACAAATGAAAAAAGCGACGGTCCTGCATTTATTTATGCAGTTGACGGCGAAAATTTAGGTGATGAAGGCGTTGATATCGCAATCGAGGATGGAAACGTATATATTACAGGCGGCGCGCTTCGCGGCTGTATGTATGCAACCTATGAATTCCTCGAAAGATATATCGGATACGTGTTTATCAACGATAAGAGCGAATACATATATAAAAATCAGATAGTAAATATTGATGAGGGCGCAAATTACAGATATGTACCCTCTATTGTGGACCGCGGCTCAAGAACAGCAAGCGCCGAGTCTGCAACTACTGCAGTAAAGTGGAAAAACAGCAGCACAAAGTGCAGCTCAGGCATTGCAGCATCGAAGTACGGCGGAGGTATAGAAACAGGCAGCGTTCATACTATCGGTGATTATACCTATTGCCCCAATGATGCTTATATCTGCTATACCAATAATGCCATCCGCACAGAGGTTATTGAGGGAGTTCTTGAGAAGATCGAAAATGCTAAAAAAAAGGGCAGAGCGATCGAGCGAGTCATCGTTGGACCTATGGATAACCCCGGATGCTGTGCCTGCAGAAACTGTAATAAGATAACAAAGGCAGAGGGCTCCTATATGGGCGCTCAGCTCACCTTTGTAAACGTGATTGCCGAGGCTGTAGCCGAGAAGTACAGCGACGTTAACATTATGACAACGGCATATTGGCTTGCAAGAAAGCCCCCGAAAACCGTTGAGCCTCTCGAAAACGTTGAGATAATGTACTGCTGGGCAGGATGCAATAACCACCTTTTCGACGGAAGTCAGTGCTATGAAGAGGGAAACGGCTACTGGAGCAGTAATATCAGAGACTCCGAATGGCTTGAAAAGTGGACCACCCTTTCCGACAGAGTATGGGTATGGCTCTACTGCGGCTCCTATTATTGGAGCTTTGCTCAGCCCACAATGCTTGATTATATGAGAGAGAATCTCGCATATCTTGCAGATAAGGGTATCTACGGTATCTATTGCGAGGGCGAGTACGGCTATCCCGATTCCTTCGGCGACGGCTACAGCTTTGATCTTCTCACGATGTATATGTTCTCAAAGTGTAGCTGGAATCCTCTTATGTCAGTGGAGGAGTTTGACAGCTACGTTGACGAGTTCCTTTATTTCTATTACGGCAAGGGATATGAAAATATCCGCCGCTATCTTGAGATAAACGCAGAGGCAACGGATGCTATTGATGCCTGCTGGTGTAATAACTACGATATCCTCTTCGATGCTCTCGATTTTGATTATCTTAAGGAGCATTCCGAGGAGATGATAACGCTCATCGATGAGGCACTTTCCATGTGCGAAACAGATAGCGAAAGAGAAAATCTCGAGCATCTTGCCGCTTGCGTATATTGGCAGGCTCTTGCAGTAACCTATGAATCCGACTATGAAAACGGAACAGAGGAAGAAAGAGAGCTGTATTCTCAGCGCTATCAGAGAATGTACTCCTGGATCGCAGAGCACGATATGACCCATCGAGTAACCATTCCCAAAACCGATGAGGTATGCGATCCCTACAGCTGGACCGGCCTTAAGATATATCATAAGCCCAGAGAACCGAAAGACCCTATGGACTATGTATAATAAAAAAGCCGTTGCGAGAGCAACGGCTTTTTTGATGATATTGGAAAAACAAAAAGAGGAGCATCAAAACTCCTCTTTTTAAAGTTTTTTGGGAGTGCAGAGGACTTTTTTACAAAAAAGTCCTTTGCATTTTTTTCTATTAGAATCTGTCGCAAGCGTAAACCTTGATGTCCTTGAGCTTGTAGTGATCGCCTCTCCAGCCTGTGATGCGGATTGTGAATCCGTTTGCTGCAAGGTAGGGAAGGGGAACGATCATCTTGTGACCAACTGCAAAGCCCTTATGAATAAGCTTGTTTGTACCGAACTCAACGGGAGCAAGCTCAATTGTGAAGTCTGTGATGTGAGACTCACCGTCGGAGAGGTCCTCCTCGAGAACTATGTACTTGAGAAGCTTTTCGTTGTTGAAGCGAACGTCGTTAACGTAAGCCTCGCCCTCCTCGATTCTGAAATCCTTAAGAGTCATGAAGGGGTTGGAGAACTCTCTTTCAACTCTTTCGTGAAGCTCGAGGAATCTCTTTGCATCCTCATCACCGATAAGACCGCGGCGGTCAGGAGCGATGTTGAGAAGGAGGTTGCATCCACGGCCGATGGAGGAAAGATAGATGCCCCAAAGCTCTTCAAGAGACTTGAGTGTGGGGATGTCTGCATCGCCGTAGAACCAGTTAGCACGGATCTTGCAGTCGCACTCACCGGGAAGGAAGAGAAGCTCGCCGAGAGCGTCTGTTCTGTCAGTCTGAACGGAGAAGCCGAGAGAGTCAGCCATACAGCCGTCGTCAAGACCTGCAATACCGGACTCGTTGAAGATCCATCTTGTGTCGGGATCCCACATGTTGAAGATCATAAGCTCGGGCTGGAGATCGCGGATAGCCATAACGATACGAACTGTATCGTACTCGTGGTCCTCACTGCCGCAGCCGTCAAACCAGAGGTAGTCGATCTTGCCGTAGTTGCCGAGAAGCTCGCTGATCTGGTTGATGAAGTAGTCGTCATACTCCTTGTGGTCCATCTTAACTGAACCGAACTGAGCGGGAGAGTAGTAAAGACCGATATTCATATCATACTTGTGGCAAGCATCAACGAACTCGCGAACGAGGTCGCCCTTACCGTCACGCCAGGGAGTAGCGGCAACGGAGTAGTCTGTATATTTGGAGGGCCAGTTTGCAAAGCCGTCGTGGTGCTTACAAACGAGAACGGCATACTTTGCGCCGCCCGCCTTTATTGTGCGGATCCACTGCTCGCAGTCAAGCTCTGTGGGGTTGTAAGCGCTTGCGGGCATTTCCTTCATATCCCAGTCGATATGACCCTCATAGAAGGTGCGGATACCGAAATGGAAGAAAACGCCAAGCTCCCAATCGAGATATTCATTTTTTCTTTTGATAAGCTGTTCTTTTGTCATAGAGATTGCCTCCGTAATAAATATTCTGTCTTATTTTAACATAAACGAAAAGGAAAATATATAGTTTTGGTGAAAATATTTGATTTAAAATACAGTAATGGCAATAAATTGCTTTGCAGTCCTTAAATGAAACTTCTGGATTTAGGGTCTTTAAATATAAAAAATATCTTTCTCTTTTTTGATTTATATGATATACTTGTTCCAGTGAAAAGAGATCATCAGCTTTTAAAAGGAGAAATAAATGAGTACTGTAAAGGAACGGAACTACGGAATAGATATGCTTCGTGTTCTCAGTATGTTATCTATCGTTTGTCTGCATATTTTGAATAACGGCGGCGGTCTTGTCGATTTACAGAATTTAGATGTCACTTCTGCAATTCTTCGATTTTCGATCAGCATAGCCTACTGCTCGGTAAACGTATTTGCCATGATCACAGGATATCTTTATATTCAGAGAAGCTCTGTGAAATGTTCCAATCTTGTGAAGCTTATAGTAACAATGCTTTTTTATTGCATAATTGCAACTGCATTGTTTTTTGTTTTCAAAAGGGATGCTTTTTCAGATTGGAAAACCATTCTTTATTCTGTTTTTCCGCCCATAGCAGGGAAGTACTGGTATTTTGTCTGCTATATTCTTGTGTTTTTGATAATCCCGTCCTTGAATAAGTTCGTTTCTGTTATAACCAGAGAGCAGTATCGCTCCCTGATAGTAATGCTTTTTGTTCTTTTTTCGGTGATCAGCACAGTAGGTCTGAAGGATTATTTCAGAATAAATACGGGATATAGCCCCTTTTGGTTGATCTTTTGCTATTTGGTAGGCGGCTACGTCAAGCTTTATACAAATGAAAATGAAAACAGAAAAAGAAGATGGAAATATTTGTCCTTGTTTTTTGCGATCAATTTGTTGGTTGTTGGAATTTGGGCAATAACGGTTATCTTGTTCCGCGAGCCCCTTGGGTTCGAAACTGTGGTGGGTTACGTTTCTCCTCTCACAGTGTGTAACGCAGTTCTTGTTCTTCTTTTCTTTTCCGGTGTTTGTGTCAAAAACAACGTTGTTAAAAAAATCATTCTCAGCCTTTCCGGTGGTGCCTTTGACGTATATATGATACATTGCCAGACCCTTGTGATATCTGTGTTTATTGAAAACAAATTTGATTTTGTGGCAACGCTTTCACCCATATATGCCATTGCTGTTCTTTTCGGTGTAATGGTTGGAATATACCTGGTTTGTTACGTTGTATATCTTGTAAAGGACCTGATATTCAAGGTGGCGCTCGTCAACCGTTTCTGCAATTATGTGGGTAAGAAGCTGGATCGTGTTTTGCCCCTGAACGGATTTGAACAAAATAATATGCAGTAAAACGGAGGTGCGGTATGGTAAGGGAAATATGCAGAGATATACTTTTTCTCAAAAGGAAAGCCAGAGCGGCAACAGCTGAGGATATCGAAATAGCAAACGACCTTCTCGAAACTCTCAAGGCAAACGAGGAGCGATGCGTTGGCATGGCAGCCAATATGATAGGAAAGGACGTAGCTATCATCGCTTTTAATAACGAGGGCAGCTATGAGGTAATGTTCAATCCCGAGATCGTGAAGAGGGACGGGGCATACAATACGGAGGAGGGATGCCTTTCTCTTGAGGGAGTGCGCCCTTGCAAAAGATATAAGTCTGTCAAGGTGAAATACCAGAACGAAAAAATGCAGGTAAGACAAAAGACATATACGGGATGGACAGCACAAATAATCCAGCATGAATGCGACCATCTCGAGGGAATTATCATATAAAAGAAAAAGCCGCCCATCAGGGCGGCTTTTTTTATTTTTTACTTATAACCTTTTTCTGCCAGGAAACCTTTTTGCATTCGGGGCATCTCATATATCTTGTTCTGCCCATGTGCATTGCCATAAACACGCTGCCGTATGAGGGAATGTGTCTGTGACCGCACTGAGCGCACTCATAGTAGCCTGCTTTTTGCTCGATTTTTAATGCAAAGGGTGTTGCTATGAGAAGAGGGATAACGCTTACAAGCTCAATTATCGTTGCCAAGGTCTCATCCATAGATACGACCGATACGATGACTGTTGCTGCCAAAAGAGGAAGAATGCTTATGATACCGAGAATGATCTCAATTTTGAGAAGGCGCTTATCTGCCTGCTCCTTCTGCTTTACCATCTCAAGCAAATTTTTTTCCAGTTCCTTATTGTAGTTTTCCATTGAAACTACCTCCCCACTTAAAAGATCGTTTACCGTGATTTTGAGAGCATCGCACAGACCAAGCATGATAGAGGTATCGGGCATTGCCTTGCCGTTTTCCCACTTGGATATAGCCCTGTCTGTAATACCCAGCAATTCTGCGAGCTGCATCTGAGTAAATCCTGCCGCCTTTCGTCTCTCTGCAATGAAGCGGCCAATTTTTATCTGGTCCATCGGATTCCTCCCTTCGTCAATATCATTTTAGACGCAAAAGCACAAAAAATCCACATACCGACGGTTGAGTGAGGAGATATCAACCAATGGTGGAGTGCTTTTTTAAGATTATACCCCGAACAAAAAGAAAAATCAAGGCGAGGGGAGAATTTAAATCCCTTGCGATTTATGGGTATTTGTGGTATGATAAAACAAAAACGGAGCTTTTATGATAAAAATAATGTTCGTCTGCCATGGTAATATCTGCCGCTCCCCCATGGCCGAGTTTATATTTAAGGACATGGTGAAAAAAGCCGGGCGTGAGGGTGAATTTGTAATCGCCTCAAGTGCCACCAGCACCGAGGAGATATGGAACGGTGTGGGAAACCCCGTATATCCTCCCGCAAAAAGAGAGCTTGCCGCCCACGGCCTTTCCTGCGAAGGAAAAAGAGCGGTTCAGATAAAAAAGTGCGACTATGATAAATGGGATCATATACTTTGTATGGATTCCCAAAACCTCAGAAATCTCTACCGCATCTTCGGCGCTGACCCCGATGGAAAGATAAGAAAGCTCATGTCCCTGACAGGCAGCGATGCAGACGTCTCCGACCCTTGGTACACAGGAGATTTCACAGGAGTTTATAACGATATTTATGAGGGCTGCAAGGCTCTTTTGGAGGTCCTTTAATGATTAAATTTATTCTTGGAATCTGGTTGTCGTATCTACCCTTTTTTGCATTGTTGGTAGGACTGTTGTTCCTTTATGCTTTTGTCCGCATATTCATTGAAAGCATAGGCTACAAGGACAGCGCGTATCATAAGCAGACTAACAAAAGCTTTATTTCCATCAGATTTAACCAAGGCGCATACGGAGAATATCTGATATATAAGCATTTGAGAGACTATGAAAAAAACGGCGCGAAGTTCCTTTTCAACGTCTACGTGCCAAAGGAAAACGGAGAAACTACTGAAATAGACGTGCTTTTGATCGATAAAAGCGGAATTTTCGTTTTTGAGAGCAAGAATTACAGCGGATGGATATTCGGAAGCGAAAATCAGAGTCAATGGACACAGACCCTCCCCAGAGGAAAGGGAAGAAGCGAAAAAAACAGATTTTTCAACCCCATCATTCAGAACAAAGGTCATATAAAGCATTTGAAAAACGTTTTGGGCGGTAGTATTCCTATGTATTCCATCATTGCTTTTTCTGACAGATGCGAATTAAAAAACATAAAGGTCAGCTCTGCCGATGTTGTTGTAATCAACAGAAGCGCTGCTCTGAGCAGAGTTGAGCAAAAGAAGAGGGGAGTGGCAGAGCTTCTCAGCGAAGGCGATATTCTGACAGTATATAATAGCCTTTATCCTATGACTCAGGTGGATGATTCAGTTAAAGAAGAGCATATAAGAGCAATTGAAAATAAGATTCAGCCCACAGCAAAGGAGAGCATAAAAGAAGAGCCTGCTCCCAAAGAAGAAACCGCTCCCAAAGAAGATGGCGATATGCTATGCCCTAAATGCAAAAGTAAGCTTGTGGCAAGAGTTGCAAGAAAGGGCGCAAATGCAGGAAAACAGTTTTATGGCTGTTCAAATTATCCCAACTGCAGATATACGATAGATATTAATTGAGTTATACATAAAATCAGGAGAAACAAAATGAAAAGAATCATAGCAACAATTCTTGCCCTTGTAGTGGGCGCATCCCTTGTGGCTTGCGGCTCTGCATCCACTGACGAATCAAAATACGAGGACATAATCAGCCGCCTTGAGGATAAGGATTATGACGGTGCCATCTACCTCATCGAGCAGCTGAAAAACGCTCCCGAAACTGATGAGAACGGAAACGAGATCATTCCCGAGATAGATGCTAACACAATGAAAAACGTTTATGATAACGTGATCTCGTATTTTGACAATCTTGATCCTCTGTATATCAGAACCACCCCCTATGAGACCTATGACTACATAACAAGTTCCTCAAAGAGCTTCGAAACAAAGGCGGAATATTTCGATTATCTCAAGAAATGCCTTGAAAAGCTTGGCGATTATGAGGATTCAAAGGATTATCTTAAGCGTATGTACAGTGTAAAGGACGTGCTTCTTTATACTAAGACCACATACAAGGATGCCTTCGGAGTCGAGCAGACTATGAGCACAGACGTGGTTGCATACTCAAAGGATGGCAAAATAACAGCGGCAACCAGTGATCGCGGTGCGCATTATTATCTTACAGGAAGCAGCTACGGCAGACACACTTATATCTATGATGAGGACGGCAACGTTCAGAAAATCGAGTACAAGCCCTCATATAGCGAAAATCTCAGCGCAGTTATCGAATACACCTACGAGAACGGAAACATCAAAACAGCTTCATTTAAGAACTCAAGCGGCGATAACCGTACTATTGAGTATGAATATGACGGTGACGGAAGAATCTCAAAGATCAAGGGAGTTCGCTGTACTTACGGCTCAAGCGATTCTGCTGATATGATCTTTGAGTATAACTCCAAGGGTCAGCTTGTCCGCGAATATTTTATCTCCGATAACAATTACAGAATAATGTACACATATGAGTACGACGATAACGGAAACCTTACCTATAAGGAAAAATCCGTTCAGGACCTTGATACCTACGGAAGCGAAAACCGTACCTATCCCGCAGATTACACAGGATGGAAATATACATACGATAAAGAGGGAAGAATCGCCACTGAAACTGAGATGGACCTTGGCTATCTCAATGAAAACCGCCAGAGCGTTAACTACTCCGGCGAGCTTGTTGACGATCCCGAACTTGAATTTGACCGCGTTACAACCTATTATTACGGAGATTTCTTCGGATTTGAGGGAAAATAAGGTTCCGTATCCCTTTGTCTGAAGGGGATTAAATAAGAAAACACTCGCATTATCAATTGATATTGCGACTGTTTTCTTATTCAACGATAGTGTCGAGACCAAGCTCTTTTTCGCAGTCGGAGCAGTAAACTGTCCATTCGTCTGTCATGTTGGAGGAAGCCTCAACCTCGACCTCCTTGTTACATCCGTCGCAGGTGAGGATCTTCTTCTCGCCGCAGGATGCAAGAAATGAGAGCATGGAAATTGCCATTATTAAAGCAATAATTTTTTTCATAACTATCCCTTCCTTTTTTGATTTATACCTTATTTTACCACAAAATCATTGTCTTTTCAATAACTTTTTCTTATTGAAAAAGCTCGTCATTTGTGATAGAATAAACAAAAATCTAAAGGAGCAGGGTATGAAAAGAAAAGTAAACCTTACCCATATCGTTTTTGCATTATATATCCTTGTTCTTGCATGGATAATTCTTTTTAAAACCGCCGTCAGCCTTGAGGATATAAGGATGCTCGCAGGGGAGAGAAGGGTGAATTTCATACCCTTTTATTATGATAACGACCCTAATATCCGCCACCATATAAAAGAGGTTTTTCTCAATCTTCTGATCTTCGTTCCATTCGGGGTCTGCCTTAAAATGCTTGGAGTAACGGTGAAAAAAGGCGCAGTTGTTGCCCTTATATCAACGGTCTGCCTCGAAGCAGTTCAGTTTATATTTGCTATAGGCGGAGCTGATATAACCGACGTAATCACAAACTTTTCGGGAGCTGCTTGCGGTCTTGTTCTTTTTGCCGCTGCCGCAAAAATATTCAAAAACGAGAAAAAACTTTGTACAGTAATTAATGTAGTAGCCCTGTGTTTGCTCATTATTTTTATCGCACTAATGGCCCTGCTTATCATTGCAAATAATTAAAGGAGAATTTTTATGGAAGAAAATAAAAACCATAAAAAGGAGCCGTGGCGAATAATCGTTGCAGTCATCGCAGCAGTATTTATTGTTGTGATGTGGGTGAAAAAGGATATTGCTTCTGCGATTGAAGCAATGCCCAAGGACCAGCTTGTTCCTGTGATATTAACAACAGTTGCCGTATCTCTTTTGAAGGTTGCCTCCTTGCCGGCGCAATTTTCTTTATAAAATGGCTGATAAATAAGATCAAAAAATAAAAGCAGACACAACCGTGTCTGCTTTTTTATTAAATGAATCTGCTGTAAAAAATGTTGATCACAAACAAAACAAAGGAATTGCCGCCGACGGTATAAATGAGAAGGCTATCGTTGCAAACGAATATAAAAGTGTCCTTTATAGCCTTTAAGAACATCAGGAACTTGGTAAAGCCCTGAATATCGGCAGTGTATGCTGTCACCGTGTCTCCTATTATTGTGAAGAAATTGAATCCAAGGAAAACGAAGGCAGCTAAAAATACAAACAAAAACATGTTGTTGATCTTAAACAAGGCGCTGTCTTCAAACTCAACGTTTTGCCCGGTTATTTTGTTTGAAATCTTAAGACCGAGCTGCCAGATGGAAGATGCTATCACTATAGCAATAAGAGCTGTCAGACCGAGGTCTAAAATTTCTCCGATACCTTCAATGATATCAGTCAGAAAGGGAACCTTGGCAATATAAAAGCCGATCCAGGATAAGAGAAGATCGAAAAGACACATAGCTAACAGCGAAACCAAAGCGGCTAGTATTGCCACAAGCCAGGAAGAGATTTTTTTCATGTAATCACCTCAAAAAAAGATATGCTACCGAAATGATAGCATATCTTTGGATTTTTGACAATATATTACTTGAAATATCTGTTAAGAAGACCCTCAAATGCCTTGCCGTGTCTTGCCTCGTCGCGTGCCATCTCGTGAACTGTGTCGTGGATAGCATCGAGGTTGTGCTGCTTTGCCATCTTTGCAAGCTCGAACTTACCTGCAGTTGCGCCGCGCTCAGCTTCAACTCTCATCTCAAGGTTCTTCTTTGTGGATGTTGTAACAACCTCACCGAGAAGCTCTGCAAACTTTGCAGCGTGCTCAGCCTCCTCGTAAGCTGCCTTCTCCCAGTAGAGACCGATCTCGGGGTAGCCCTCGCGGTGAGCAACTCTTGCCATTGCAAGGTACATACCAACCTCAGTGCACTCGCCCTGGAAGTTAGCGCGAAGACCTTCAATAATTTCAGCGGGAACACCGCTAGCGATACCAACCTCGTGCTCGCAAGCCCAGCCCTTGTCGCCGTCCTCTACGAGCTCAACGAACTTCTCAGCAGGCTGCTTGCAAAGAGGGCAAGCCTCAGGAGCGTGCTCGCCTTCAACGATCTCACCGCATACTGTACATTTCCATTTTTTCATGATAATTTTCCTCCGAATAAATAAGTAATATTTTTTAATTTGATTTTTTACAATTTGAGCAGATGCCGTTGAATGACAACTGGCAGCTGCAAACAGAACCGCCGCAATCGCTTTCTGCAGAAGCTTTCAACTCCTCGGGAACTGCCACCTCGGGAAGGTCGATCACAGCGCCGCAGCTGTTGCAGATAAAGTGAACGTGAGGGGAAGTGTTTCCGTCGAACCGTTCGATTCCTTTAACTGTTCCAACGCTTATGGCTTTGCCCGCCTCCTTGAAGTATGCAAGATTGCGATACACAGTTCCCAGCGACAGCTTTGGGATCTCATCCTTTAGCTGCATATAGATCCATTCCGCCGATGGGTGAGTGGTTGTTCCGCGCAGGCAGGTGAGAATGGCGTCTCTTTTTTTAAAGTGCTTTGTTTGCTCCATTTTTACCTCCTAAATGCGAATGATTACTGTTTACACTCATATAATAGCACATGATTTTCAGTTTGTCAATAGGAATTATTCTCATTTTTGAAAATTTTCCCAATTTTTTTCAGATCGGGGCAGAGAATACTGAATTTTATTGAAAAAAGTCCCCATATATGATAGTATAAGGATATAAAATATAAGGTGGGTGCCTTTTATGACAACAGAAACTATTTATTTGAGAGAAAACGATCCCGATATCAAGATGCAGACCTTCGTTCACAACGACACACTTAACGTGTATGCAGGTAAGAGACCTGCGATGATCGTTCTTGCAGGCGGCGGATATTTCATACTTGCTAACAGCAGAGAAGGCGAGCCCGTTGCCATCAATTATTTTGCGGAAGGGTACAATAGCTTTTTAGTGGATTATTCCATTGATTCAAAGGCGGCATTCCCCCGTCCCGTGCAGGACGTTTCAAAGGCTATCGTCCATATTCGCAGAAACGCTGAAAAATATAACGTCGACCCCGAGCGTATTTACGTTATAGGATTTTCAGCCGGAGGACACCTTGCGGCATCTATCGGAACGTTCTGGGCAGAGGACTGGGCAAAGGCGGATGACGATATGGAATTCGGTGAAAACAAGCCCACAGCTGTTTTGACCTGCTATCCCGTTATCACAGGTGACGTAAAGTATGCTCATTACGATTCCTTTATGCGCATCCTCGGTTATCCTATTGATAAAACAGACGTAACAGAAGAGGAAATGAGCCGCTATTCCATCGAAAAGAATATAAGCGAGAACACAGTTCCTGCTTTTATTTGGCATACCTTTGAGGACACCTCAGTGCCCGTTGAAAATGCTCTCCTTTACGGTATGGCGCTGAAGGAAAAGGGAATCCATTTTGAAATGCATATATACCCCAAGTGTGACCACGGCCTCTCTATTGCAACAAAGGAAACGTGGTGGGGCGCAGAGCATTTGAGAAATCCCCACGTTGGCTCCTGGTTCAGAGATAGCCTTGAATTTTTGGAGATTTTTAAATGATATAGATCCTTCTCCCATCGAAGAAGGAAAAACAAAAAAGAGAGCCGAAATCGGCTCTCTTTGTGCTTTTATTACTTGAAATATCTCTTAAGAAGTCCCTCAAATGCCTTGCCGTGTCGATAATTATACCGAACTGTAAGATATATAGATATGTATTATTTGACAATATGTTTTGTTTATGATATACTGATGAAGATAAAAATGATAAGGGATAAAAAAGATTATGAAAAGATTATTTGCGCTGATTTTGGTAGTAATAATGTGTTTTTCTCTTGTTGCTTGTGGCGGAGATGAAATATCGAATAACGATGACGTGCAGACAATCGCTGCTACAGACATCATTGAAACGGATGGCATAGCTCCTGATGAGGGAAACGAACAGCTTGATAATGTATCAAATTTCATTCCTTACATGTGCGGTGAGTGGAAGGTACTCAGTGTCAATGCTGAAGGACTTTTTGAAACTGCAACCATCACCGATGACGGCAATATCAATATTGATGGCAGCAGTTATGAGTTGAAATTGCAGTCTGAATCGGAAGCCGGAGCACAGTTTGAAATAATTGATAGTGAATCATCTATAGGAAATTTGCATTTCAGCATAGAGGATAACGGTGATCTGGAATTATATTTGCAAGGCTTTTCGCGTTTGGATTTTGCCTTGTACAAACCTGATCATTACGAGACAATTACTGTTACAAAAGACAATGTTTATGATTATTTTGAGTTTCGTGATTTTTGGACAGAAAACAGAAATGCTTTTGGCGAGTTAACAAGTGTTAGTATTGAAACAAAACTTGTCCTTAAAGAAGAGTATTATTCTCGCATATCTCAGTGGTTGATGGGGCGCGAGTTTAACGAAACTGTTGTGGAAAATGGCGCAATTGAATGGCTCTTTAAGAGAAGTGGATTGGATGTTGTCATTGATTTTGAAAACAAAACATATGAGTTTGAAAACTTCCAATCCGGAACAGAGGATACAAATACGAATGTTAAAGGATTTGCTTGCAATGACGATTTCGCAGGATTTATTTGCAGAACCTTGCGTCTCACGCCTGACGAAGAAGGCCGTAGCTCCTATACTTGGGCGTGTGCTTATGAAATAGATATTACGAGAATCGAGCTTGATTTGTACCTTATAGCGGAAAAAGGCTAAAAATCAGGAAACGGTGAGTGTGGAAAATAAAAAGAGAGCCGAATCCGGCTCTCTTTATACTTTTATTACTTGAAATATCTGTTGAGAAGACCCTCGAATGCCTTGCCGTGTCTAGCCTCATCGCGTGCCATCTCGTGAACTGTGTCGAAGTCGGAG
>JAZUAR010000065.1:0-17530 GCA_045638055.1 Candidatus Avispirillum sp. | reverse complement strand
ACCGTCACGTTGAGGATAAGGAGATCATCGTAGGCTTTACAGAGCGCGGCGGCTATACTGAGGCAGAGAAGGAGGAGCTCGGCAAAGAGGGCTTCATCATCAAGACCGAGGGCGAAAAGATCTATATCATCGGTAGCGGTGTTCGCGGTGCGCTTTACGGCGTATATACATTCCTCGAGGAATACTGCGGATGCAGATTCTATACAAATGATTTTGAGAAGGTTCCTTATAACCGTGAGCTCGATATCCCCGAGATCGAGTATAATAAGCAGGTTCCTCAGTTCTTCTACAGAAACCCCTACTGGAAGTCTGTAGGCGACGTAGGCATCGCTGCAAAGCTTAAGATCAACGGCTGTCACGGTCGTGAGCGTTTCCCCGACTATCTCGGTGGTGACGTTAACTATCAGGGCGGCTTTGAGCATACAATCGGCTGGCTCTCCGGTCAGTGCCCCTACGGTCAGCGTGCATGGGTACAGCCCTGTCTTTCCGATGAAACCGTTTACCAGACAGTAATCGGCAACATCCGCAATATGCTCAAGGAGCATCCCGATGCAAGCCTTATCTCCATCACTCAGAATGACGGTGATACAGGCGCTTGTAAGTGCGATAAGTGCCGTCCCATCAACGAGGAAGAGGAGAGCGGCATGGGCACAATGCTCAAGTTCGTTAACCGCATTGCTGAGGAGCTTGAGCCTGAGTATCCCAACGTACTCTTCGATACATTCGCTTACAGATTCACACGTAAGCCCCCCAAGAATATCCGTCCCAGAAAGAACGTTGTTGTAAGACTTTGTTCTATCGAGTGCTGCTTCAGACATCCCGTTTCCGAGTGCGACGTAACTCCCGGTCACGATGACGTTGAGCGCGGATTTGCTACAGACCTTAAGGAATGGAGCGAGGTAGCGCCCAACCTTACAATCTGGAACTACACAACAAACTTCACTAATTTCCCCGTTCTTTTCCCCAACATCGAAACATGGAGAAAGAACGCTCGCTTCTTTGCAGAGTATAAGGCAAAGGGTCTCTTCGAGCAGGGTAACTATGCATCCCTCAACGGTGAGTTTGGCGAGCTCAAGGGCTATATGCTTGCCCGCACTTGCTGGGATCCCTATATGTCCCGCGAGAAGTATGAGGCATACATCCGCGAGTTCATTATGGACTTCTACGGCCCCGGCGGTACAGAGATCATGAAGTACCTCGGCATGGCTCTCGATAACTCCAAGGATGAGCATATGGGTATCTACTACGATACAGCTACAAACTACACATGGATCCGCGACTGCGCTACAAAGCTTGAGGGTCAGTGGGAGTATATCCTCCGTGCAAACCAGATGTTTGATGCTGCTGAAGAGGCTGCTGAAACTGACGTTCAGCTTGCAAACGTTCGCAGAACACGTATCCATCTTATGGACTACATCGACTTCACTCTCCGCGATGAGAGAGAGGCTGCTGAAACTGAAGAGGATAAGGCAGGTCTCACAGAGCAGATCCACGAGAATCAGAAGAAGAGATTCGAGTATATGAGAAAGTATAACGTAACTCATAACCACGAGTTCCACGATATCGATTCTCTCAGCGATCCTAACTACGAGCAGCACGCACTCCTCTGGAAGTGTCCTAACGAGTTTTAATTATAAGGAGAACTGATAATGAAGCTTGGTATGATTATGGGCTGTGAGCCCAAGAGCTTCGATGAAGCAAAAGAGCTTGGTCTTGACTTTATCGAGCTTGACCTTAATAACCCCGGCTATTGGGGTCCTATGATGGATGATATTCTCCCCATGATTGACGATATGAAGGCTGCAAGTGCTCGCACCGGCATTGAAGTGGGCGCTGTGGGCAGATGGGGAAGCCAGATCATCGCAAAGGACGGTAGCATTGACGAGTGGGAGCTTTCCGAAGTAAAGAAGTGTATCGACTTTGCTCACGCTCTCGATTCTCACTACTATCTCATGTCCTGCAACTACGTTCCCGAGATCACATATTATCAGAACATTACTTCTGCTATCAATATGTTCAAGATCATCGTTGAGTACGCAAAGGAAAGAGATATCACCGTTTGCGCAGTAAACTGCCAGATGGGTCACAACTATATCCGTACTCCCGAGCAGTGGAAGCTCGTTCTTGACGAGGTTCCCGGTCTTATGATCAAGTATGACCCCTCCCACAGCTTCGTTCACGGCGGTGAGAAGGGCGCATATATGCAGGAAGGCCTTGATTGGGGCGACCGCTTCGGTTATATCCACGTTAAGGGTGTAATCCAGGCAGGCGATTCTCAGGAGGTTGAGACATGGAAGAACTTCCATCTCATGAGAAAGTACAATCAGATGGCAAATGCTATCCCTCAGGAAACTGAGGAGGGCAAGAAGTTCCGCGAGCTTCTTTCTCAGCTCAACGATGAGATCATCGGTCACGGCTTCAACCACCGTAACTACGATAACCCTCCCGCAGGTCTCGATGCGATCGACTGGAGAGGATTCATGGCTATCCTTTATAAGTACGATTACGACGGATATCTTTCCATCGAGCCTCACTCTCCCTCCTGGACAGGCGAAAAGGGTATGAAGGGTGTTAAGTACACAATCAAGTATATGAGAGATCTTATGATCTAAAAGAAATGAGGAAACACTTTCGTGTTTCCTCATTTTTCTATATTATCTATTATCATATCCTGCCACTCTCTTGAAAGGGTGACAAATCTTGCGTTCCAGCCGGCTATTCTGACAGCAAGTGCAGGGAAGTCCTCGGGGGAATTTTGTGCATCTCTGAGAATCTGAGAGTCGGCAACGTCTATCTGCATAAAGAATCCGCCTTGCTTGCAAAAGGCTTTTATAAGGCCGCAGAGCATATTTATTCCTACCTCGCCCTTAACGTCCTTTGGCATAATGCGAATATCAAGAGCAGCTCCGTTTGCAATCCTTTTAAGATCTGCCTTACAGTAGGAATTAATAATTGCTGTGGGTCCCTTGAAGGCAGTCTGCGGTGTGGGGGCCATATTGTTTGCAAGAACTGTTCCTGCAAGCTGACCTGAGGGGAGTGCATATCTGTAATTTCTCCATTCGATCTGTCTGCCGAAGGTGCTGACTCCTGCGGGGAATTTAAAATTAGACGTTTTTTCAAGATTATTGCAGATATCAGCGAAATCCGAAAGGATATTAGCTGCTATGGCGTCAGCCTCGTCGTTATCATTACCGTAATATTCAAGTGAAGTCTGGGCATAGTGGCGAAGCTCCTCAGCACCCTCCCAGTTACCTGAAAGGATTTTCAAAAACTCGCCAAAGGTGACATTCTTTTCATCAAAAACAAGCTTTTTTAGAGCATACAGACTGTTTGCCGTATCTGCAAGACCGCCGAGATGAGGTGAATATACAGTAAAGGCAGCGCCGCCGTCTGTATATGAAATTCCGTTTTTAATACAGTCGTCCACAAACAGAGAAATCACAGAGCAGGGAACACTGTCATTCCATGCATAGGAAAGCTTTCCTTTGTTTTTAAGCTTTTCCTTGCACATCTCATGAATGGCTGATACCTCGCCCGAAAGATCGGCAATATAGCTCTTATAAAGCTCCTCAAAGGAAGAAAATTCAGCATCGCCCGAGTAGTCCTTCAAGGTCTTTTTCTGTAAAAGAGCAAGGGAATCGAAGGGGTGGTACGTAAAATAAGTCTTTCCGGGCAGCATAACCTCCCAGCAACCGTCGTTTGCAAAGTCCCGTGCTTCGGAAAGGGTATAACCGTTGCCCATGAGCGCTTCGATTACAGTATACTCGTTGTATATCGCTATGATTCCGTTACCGTATCTCATAACCTCGGAGGCTCTTCTTATAAGCTTTTCGGGTGTGCTTTTGCCAATACGAACGGAAATAGGGAAGTCTGAAATACCAAGCTCCTCAACTATGTCAAGAACAAGATAGGTAACGTCGTTTGTTACGTCATTTCCGTCCTCATCGCATCCTCCGAGAACGATATTCTGATAGTGCTGAGCATCGCCGCTTTCTGTACCATCGCCAGTTATCCACTCGCATCCTTTAATAAAGAAATGGGCGAGTATCTCTCTTGCATCATCTATGGTTAGAATTCCGTTTTCAAGGTCTTTTTCAAGATATTTTCCAAGGAGAGTATCGATGCGACCGATACCGGGCCAGTTGCCGCAAAGGCGGCAAAACGCAAAGGTTGCCCATATGGACTGTACTGCTTCATAAAAGGTCTCGGCAGCAAAGAAGGGAACCTTTGAAAGCATTTTTGCGTTCTCTTCGTAGCCTTTTTCATTCAGCGCTTCAATATATCTTTTGATCCATATTTCAAATGATTCAATTGACAAAATACAACTTTCGAGAAACTCCCGCTTATCATCAGTGCAGGTCTTTAAGCTGTTATAAGCATCCTCTTTAATGCCGTTGATGCCGCGACAAAGGACCTTTTCAAAATTTATAGTTAAATGTGAAATACTGAGAAAAATATGCTCGTTATTTACCGTTGCAGGAACCCAGTGATCAATAGCATCGCCAAACGTTGCGCTGCAGGAAATCTTTTCGCCATCGCAGATTCTTAAGGGAGCATCAAGAACGATTTCTCTGATTATCCTGTCATACTTCTTCACATGGGATAATTCCCAGAAATCCTTATCGGAGCTTAAATTGATACAGGGATTTTTTCTGGTTTCCAGTCCGTATCTGTGATTATATAAAGAATTATATGCGAAACGACGGGTCGCCTCGCATAGGCGTACAGGTCGCTTTTCGCAAAAGGAAGTGTAGAATTCCATGTAGTTACCCCAATTCCGAATAATGTAACTCGACCGAGTTTCTAAAGAAACAAAAATGGGTTCGGTCCCATTTTTAGGGAGAGTTTTGGCGTGAAAAAGCAAATCTACAAGTTTAGACTTTTCAAAATTTTCACGCTAACCTCCAAATCTTTATAACTATATAATATTACATTTTCTTAAAAAATCAAGAGTGTAATACAAAAAAGAAAGCTCCCTTAAAAAGGGAGCTTTTGTGAGTTATCTGATCTCAACATTAACTTTCATATCCGCAAGCTTTGCGGCTGCTTTGGTAACAGTACGAATAGCTCTTGCAATATTGCCGTGCTTTCCGATTACCATGCCCATGTCGCTTTCAGCGACTTTGAGTGTGAGAGTGACATTGTCGCCGTTGATTTCCTGGGTAACCTTAACTTCGTCAGGGTTATCAACGATGGATTTTGCCATATCCTCAAGAAGGCGTACAAGATCTATCATTGAAGTCCTCCGGGCCGATATTACTCAGCGTCAGAGTAGTTCTCGATGAGAGCCTTTACAGTATCTGTGGGCTGAGCGCCGTTAGCGATCCACTTGTCGATAGCTTCCTTGTTGAGCTTAACAGTAGCAGGCTCTGTCATGGGGTTGTAAGTACCAACCTCTTCGATGAAACGGCCATCACGGGGATAGCGGGAATCTGCAACAACTACACGGTAAAAGGGAGCCTTCTTTGCGCCCATTCTTCTAAGTCTGATCTTAACCATTTTTTTGTCCTCCAAAAATTGTTTTTGATTTTGTTTTTTGATTTAATTTATATAAAAACCCGTTTAGAAGTTAAACGGCATTTTCATCCTTTTCTTGCCTTTTTTGCCCATACCGCTGAACTGCTTGATCATCTTGTTCATCTGCTCGTACTGCTTCATAAGGCGGTTTACTTCTTCAACTGACGTTCCGCTTCCTTTTGCAATACGCTTGCGGCGGGAGCCGTTGATAATGTCGGGGCGGTCGCGCTCCTTCTGAGTCATGGAGAGGATGATCGCCTCGGTCTTTGCCATAGCATTTTCATCGATCTGTGCATCCTTGAGGGCGCCGGTGTTCATACCGGGCATCATTGCGAGGATGCTTTCGAGGCTGCCCATTTTCTTGAACTGTCTCAGCTGATCGAGATAATCGGAAAGAGTGAAGGTGTTTTCGCGAAGCTTTTTCTCAAGCTCCATAGCCTTTTTCTCATCGATTGCCTGCTCGGCCTTCTCAATAAGGGTAAGCACGTCACCCATACCGAGCATTCTTGATGCCATTCTGTCGGGGTAGAAGGGCTCGATCGTATCAAGCTTTTCTCCCGTGCCCACAAACTTGATAGGCTTTCCTGTAACGTGGCGAACGGAAAGTGCCGCACCGCCTCGGGTATCACCGTCAAGCTTTGTAAGAACTACGCCTGTAATATCAAGCAGGTCATTAAAGGACTTGGAAACGTTGACCGCATCCTGACCAAGCATTGCATCTACTACGAGGAGTATTTCGTGGGGATTTGTTTCTTTTTTAATATCAGAAAGCTCTGTCATCAGAACTTCATCAATGTGGAGACGTCCTGCAGTATCGAGGAACACCATATCGTGGCCGTGGCGCTTAGCGTAGGCAAGTGCTTCCTTTGCGATCTTTACGGGACTTTCTGTTCCCATTTCGAAAACGGGGATGCCTACTGTCTCACCGACAACCTGGAGCTGCTTGATAGCGGCGGGGCGGTAGATATCGCAGGCAACGAGAAGAGGATTTTTGCCCTGCTTCTTATAAAGGGAAGCGATCTTTGCGGAGTGAGTTGTCTTACCGGCACCCTGGAGACCGCACATCATGATTACTGTAGGGGGATTGGAAGCGATCTCAAGCTTTGACTGAGTGCTTCCCATAAGGCGGATAAGCTCCTCGTTTACGATCTTAACGATCTGCTGGGAGGGAACAAGGCTCTCAAGAACCTCAGCGCCGACTGCGCGCTCGGAAACGTCCTTGATGAAGTCCTTAGTTACCTTAAAGCTAACGTCCGCTTCAAGGAGCGCAAGCTTTATCTCACGCATTCCTTCTTTAATGTCGGCCTCGGTAAGCTTACCCTTATTACGGAATTTTCCGAAAGCCTTATTCAGTTTCTCTGTAAGACTTGAAAACATACTTACCGAACCTCCTTATATATTAAGCTCAGAGAGCTCTTTAACAATTTTTGAGAGCTTCGATGCGTTATCAGAATCGTCTATCACTATTGAGCCAAGCTCCTTTGTGATCTCAGCTATCTGAGAACGAAGCTCCTCATATCTGCCTGCAAGACCAAGCTTTTCTTCAAGAAGGAGAAGCTCAGCTTCGCTTTTCTTTACGGCATCGCGGACACCCTGGCGGGATATACCGGAAATCTCAGCGATCTCGGAAAGAGAAAGGTCATCGTTATAATAAAGACCTGTCAGCTCACGTCGGCGCTCGGAAAGAATATCACCGTAGAAGTCAAGGAGCAGGGAAATATGCATATCCTTTTTAAACATTTCAAAACCGCACTTTCATAGCTTTTTGCAATGCTTATTTGCTGTAAAGCAAAATACTTTACAAGTATAGCATCGAGATACTTGTTTGTCAACCCTTTTTATGAAAAAAATCCCCGGAAATTCCGAGGATTTTTAAGCTTATTAAATTAGCCGAGATTGTTAACGATGCCTTCTGCCCAGCGAACGATCTCTGTACGCTCCTCAAGGCTGATCTTCTTACCACCGAAGATTGCGGGACCACCGTTTACGTAGTAGATGTTATCTGTAAGTACGTTTGTACCAGCCTCCTTGAGAAGCTCGATAACGGACTTAAGACCTGCGTTGTTCTCGAGAGCGGGACCGTCTACGAAAAGAGCAACGTTGTGAGCTCTTGCAGGTGTAAGCTCTCTTGCGAAGCGGCGAAGCTCGTCTGTGGGAGCATCCTTAATTGTCATACCGATGAATACAACTCTCTCCTTATCGCAGGGGAAGTCACCGGGAACAGCGTTTGCGAGGCACTTGAATGCCTGAGAGATAGCCTCAGCGAATGTCTTAACCTTAGCCTTCTTTGTAGAGTACATAACTCTTACTTTAACTTTGGGTGCAGCCATAATATCCTCCAAAATTTATATAAATAATTTTTTGATATACATCGTTTTTTATTATAACACACATTTAACCGGATTGCAAGGTCAAAAAGTATTAATTCGATGTCTTTTGTCATCTTTGGGAGTTAGATTTTTTTAGATCTTTTAACTCCGATATCTACGATTCTCACAACTACGGGGCTGAGTACCATGTTTACGATAAGCTCAACAAGGAAATTACCGCCAACAAGACCGAAGATCATATATGCAGCAACGTCAGCACCGAACTCTGTGCCTGAAGCCCACATTGTGATAGTATCCATAAAGAAGATCTTGCATCCGAGAAGGAAAATACCTGTATTTACAACGGGACAGATAATAGCAGATACAATTACCGCAACGTATTTATTTACCTTAACGAGAAGGGAATAGACAACGTCAACGAAAAGACCTGCAAGAGTACCCTTACAAAGAACTGTTATAATCGTACCGGGCACGCTGACTGCAAGGAATGATGCCGCATCGCCTGAAAGAAGAACTGCAACACCGAAAAGAAAACCGAGCCACGTGCCTGCGCCCTTACCGTATACCGCAGAGCCTACTACGATAGGAATAAGAACGAGGGAAATAGAGAAGGGTCCGAGACGGATAAATGCTCCGAGGAGCTGAAGAACTACGACGATTGCGGAGAAAAGTGCAATGCCGACAAGCTTTCGTGTGCGCTCACGAGTATTACTACGCATAAAAATACCTCCGGGGGCTAACCCCAATGCTGACGTCCTTATATTATAAAAGGTAAGTCGCATGCATAAAATTTATATAATCAAGCCTTGGCTTAACTAACAGAGAAAATATATGTATTTTGTATAATTAGATAGATTTTGTATAATTGCGATGGCGATTTGCGGTGTTCTGATAGAAAAGAGATGCTGCGCCCTTGAGGGTGAGATTCTCAATAACCTCAAATTTGTTGCGACAATGAGGCAAAATCACCTTACTGAGGCCGCCTGTGCCGATCAGAGCAAGCTTTTCGCCGTCCTCACAAAGCTCAGAGCGGATCTGTCTTATAAATCCGTCGATCATATATACGTGGCCGTAGAAAATTCCGCTTCTGATGCTGTCCTGGGAGTTTTTACCAATTACTGCATCGGGCTGCTGTAAGGAAACGTCTGTAAGAAGCGCTGCAGAATCCTTAAGTGCCTCAAGAGAGATATTGGCGCCGGGAGCGATAACGGCACCGATAAGCTGACCGTCGCGATCGACTGCAGTAACGGTTGTAGCAGTGCCTACGTCAACCACAGCGAACGGAGGCTTTGCAAATTTAAATGCAGCAGCTGTATTTGATACAATATCAGCTCCAAGCTGCGCCTGGCTGTCTATCTTAATAGGAAATCCTGTTTTTGTACCTTTAGATATTATAAAGGGCTCACAGCCGCACAAACGCTGGCAAGCAGCACAAACGTCTGCAGTGAGTGTAGGTACAACGGAGGAAATACAAAATGAATCAGGTAAAGGTTCAACAGAAAACTGTGAAAGCATCTGATTAATAATAAGGAAATATTCATCAGAGGTGCGCTTAACGGCAGAAGAAATTGAAAAACAGCATACCATATCATCGCAAGAACCGTTAAACAGACCAAAGTTGATATTGGAATTGCCGATATCTACACAAAGCAGCATTTTAATAAAACCTCCTTAAAATTACGGAATACACCTAAATTAACCTTTTTCGCTTCCCTCTATTATACAAAATTTGCATTTTGTATAATTGGGTGGTTGGGAAAAGGCAAAAGAGATTGTAGCTCTATCCGCTTCTCTGCGGCTACATCCTTATTCCAGTTAGGTATTATACCATATATTATTTATAAGGTCAACGGATAAGACAACCAAAAAGCTCCGCATATTTTGGCGGAGCTTTAGTTTATTTAGCTTTCTTTGCGGCAAGCTCTCTTTCGCGGCATATATCTGCCCACTTCGGAAGCTTATCAAGTCTAACAACAAAATCAGCAAGCGCTGCAGGAATATCGATTCCCTGAGGACAGATGCTTGTGCACTGATTACAGCCGATGCAATCTGCAGCGCGCTTACCTGCGGGCACTGCATCCATTCTCATACCGATGTTGAACGTAGGCGCAAAGCATATCTCATTATAATTTGCCAGCATCTCGGGAATGTTGATCTCCATGGGACATCCCTCTGTGCAGTATCTGCAGGATGTACAAGGAACGGTATTCTTCATCTTTTCAGCTATTGTCGCAAGTGCGCGAATCTCTGTATCGCTGAGCTTTTCAATTTCGGAAAACGTACAAATGTTCTCCTTGAGCTGCTCGATTGTAGTCATACCGCTGAGGATAACAGTAACGTTGTCTATTCCCTGGAGCCATCTGAATGCCCATTCCGCATTGGATCTTTCGGAGTTGACACTTCTCAAAAGCGCTGTGTCCTCATCGCTGAGGTTTGCAAGCTTTCCTCCGCGTACAGGCTCCATAACCCATACGGGGATATTATGCTTTGCAAGGATCTCGCATTTTCTTTTTGCATCCTGCAGAGTCCAGTCAAGATAATTGAGCTGGATCTGGCAAAATTCCATTATATCGCCGTATTTTTCAAGGAATTTTTCGAGAAAAGCAGCCTCGCTGTGAGTGGAGAATCCAAGATGCTTGATTCGCCCTTCCCTCTTTTGCTGAACGAAATAATCAATTATTCCCCACTTGGGATCCATATAGGTATTAATTGAATTCTCGTAAACGTTATGAAGAAGGTAAAAATCAAAATACTCAACGTTGCACTTTTTCAGCTGATCCTCAAATACTGCCTTGGGGTCATAGGTGGAAAGAATCTGATGACCGGGAAACTTTGTTGCAAGAAAGTATGAATCTCTCGGATACTTTGAAAGAAGCTTTCCGAGAACGATCTCTGACTGAGAGCCGTGATAAGGATATGCGGTATCGAAGTAATTAACGCCGCAAGACATTGCAAGATCGATAATCTCCTCAGTTTTCTTAATATCGATATCAGCGGGATTGGTGCTTCCCTCAATAAGGGGGAATCTCATAGTTCCGAGGCCCAGCATCGGAAGCTTTTTATCTTTAAAATCTACTCTGATCATAAATTTACCCCTTTAAATAATAGAAAAAGAAATGAAATCGCACTTTCCATCACCCTTATATGTAAAGAAAAGGGGATGAACGCCCTCGGGAGCTGTTCCCTCTGCAGTGAATTCGCAAATTTCGGAGCACTTATGTATATTGACCTTCGCAAAGGGCTTTGTATCAAGTCCTGTTGCGATTTCAATAATGGCGTCACACTCAGCCTTTACCTTAACGGAGATAGCTTCTCCGCCCTTAAAATCGAAATACTTGAAGCCTGCGAATGCACCGTCATTCATATTTTTGATATACTGATCGTCATTCTCCTCGCGGTCGATACCGTTCTGAGTGATATAAGGAGAGTTTTCGCGGTCAGCAGTAAGATTGCAGGCAATGCTTGCGCTGTACTCACCCGAGGCCTTGAGAGGTCCGCCGTTAAGTCCGCAGCTTGTGATAGGTGCCTGAACGAATGTATTATCGGGAAGAAGCTCTATCTTTTCAGCGCAGGCCTGACGGGAGTAGCCTGTGTTATTTGTGTGTCTGTGATAGAAGATATAGTAATTTCCCTTAATCTCAACGAGACTTCCGTGATTGTTGCCGATATGGTTCATCGGATGCCATCCTTCAACAATGCCGAGATCTCCGTTGCTGACAAGTCTGCCCTTATATTCAAAGGGGCCTGTGGGAGTATCACCAATAGCGTAGCAAAGCTCCTGAAAATGCTCAGAGGAATATATAAAATAGTATTTTTCGAAGAATTTGCGGATGCTGGGTGCTTCAAAGAATGCGTGTCCCTCAAAGCTTGTGCCCTTAGATGTTTCGCAGCCGGGGACTACAAGAAGAGGCTCTGTTTTCATTGTGACCATATCATCGCAAAGCTCGATATGGTGGCAGCCCTTTGTATTCCATCTTTTAAGGAAATTTGCAAAATCTGAGCCCATCATGCCGTCTGTGGGAGAAAAGCCCATATATAGATGAACTCTGCCGTCCTCAACGATGACACCGGGATCGAATACGTATGCATCGCCCTCGTCAGTACCCCAGATCTTGCCGTCACTAGTCTTTACGTGGCCGAGGAAGGTATACTTCCCTGCGGGAGCGTCTGATACTGCAACAGACATTGCGAAATGGTTGTTAAGAGCATAATAAAGATAGTATCTTCCGTCGGGGCCCTGACAGCAGTCGGGGGCGTAGCCGCAGTACTTGCCGCCCTCATTCAAGGGATCGTCACAAACGTCAAAGATCTGTCCGTGGAACTCCCAGTCGGAGAGATCGTCAACGGGGGCAGACCAGCAAACGTAGTTATTAAGGCAATAATCATCGCCGTCAAAGCGGTCGTGGCTGCCGTAGAGATATACTCTGTCACCGAAAACGTGAGGCTCGCCGTCGGGGATATATTCCCATCCGGGAAGAATGGGGTTAAAGGCTTGTTTTTTCATAGCGTTTCATCCTTATGTTATATATCATAAGTATATCACGGAAATTCAGTAAATCAAGAAAAATCTTTTCTTATAGAAAAAACGGGGCGATCTGCCCCGCTTTTCAGCTTGCCTTTTCTTTTCTTGCTTCTTCGTATCGCTTGAGTCTTCTTGCGATCTGCTTTTTGAGTCTGCGCTCAAGCTTCGCTTCTTTTTCGAGCTTCTTGAGCTCTCTGTCTACTGCACCGATTGCGGCGTTACCTGTGGGGTCTGAATAATAGCTTCTCATAGCTTCCTCCAAAAATATGAAATTTTTGCAAGAAATAAAAAACGCTTATTTCTGCAAATTGGCGCAACTCACCTAGGATGCGTCCAATTGAAATAAGCTAAATTATGAGAAAGCTAATATGCTTTACATGCACAGTATATAACAGATGTTCCCTATTGTCAATAGAAAAATGAAAAAAGGCGGATATTTATAATAGATTGCTTTGGTGCGAGAGACGGGACTTGGTCTCGACGCGACACCGCAAAGTCGAGAAATATTTCGACTTTGCTACGCTCCTCGGTCAGTCGCGGCTCTTGACAGTCCACCGGACTGTCAATTCACTACCGCTCCCCTTCAAGCCCCTGCCGTATTCGCACAAAAAAAGGACCACCTAACGGTGATCCTTTTTGGTGCGAGAGACGGGACTTGAATAGCTTCCAAATACTGGTAATGACACTTTATAACGTTTACTTTTGACCAGTATTTCCCTATCGAAAAATCAACGAAAAATTATCTTTTCTACTCTGAGTAGCTGAATTTGTTCCGTATTTGTTCCGTGTTTGAATTCGTAATTATTATTCCTACAGACTATGTTAAATCTACCTTCTTGGTCTCATTTATGTCATTAATTATTTGCTCTTTTGTCCGATAATCTAATGGTAGCCAATTATTTACATCGTAAACAACAACAGGCATTACAATATCGATTGTTTCATCATACTTGTAATCAGCCATAGAAGTTATATCGACACCGTCAAAAAGTTCACTCTCATCAGGATTAATATATAAAATAAATCCAAAAGGACAAGAAATAATTTCGCTTACACAAACTATCCCGCCGGATGGTATGATAGCCCTAACAAAAAAGCTGTTCATTCTTCTAGTGGCGCTTTTGGTGAGGTACATGCATACTCTGTATTTGTTTTTATCGATACCAGATAGTTCTTTATTAAGGACAAACTTTCTTAAGTCATCTATGTTCGAATTATCTTTGTTTACCGAACAAAACATAGATAAAACTTGTTTAATAAAATTCAGTGGTCGAATCTCTAGGAACTTTACATATTTCGGTTTTTCACTCCCTTTCTCAAGTTCTATCAAGAATCCTACAGCCTTATAAACAAAATCACGATAAGAATCACCATACCAAGTACCCGTAAGTTCATTGCACTTTTGACAAAGTGAATACCGACCAGTTCCTTTTTGTTGATTATCATATTTCATGCCATCCAATTCCCAAGGGTAGCCATTACGTTCAGATCCTAATATAGTAAAAATGTCAACTGTCTTAGAAGGTGTTTTATTAAATGCTGCTTTGGGAGGAATATGCTCGAAGGACAATTTTCCATCACATCCACACAGTGCACACTTTCCATAGCTACTTTTCATTTAAATACTCCATTATGATTGATATTATTATCTGTTGACAATATTTTATCACACATATCCATGATAAGTCAAAACATTTATATAACAAAGCGTCCCAAGGTACGATATCAATTATTTATAATAGCCTTATCTAGATTCATAGCAGCATTCTTCTGTGAGGATTCATATGAGTGCGAATAAATCTGCAGAGTCAAGGCTACATCTGAGTGGCCTAAATTGTGTTGTACGGTTTTTGGGTTTTCCTCGTTAGCTATGAGAATCGATGCATATGTGTGACGGAGACCATGAAACTTCAAAAATCTAATTTCATCACTGTGCCTATTCATAAAACGAAGGTAGTTATTGCTTATTCCCTGCGGAGAGAATGGTTCTCCGTTAGGCTTTGAAACAACGTAACCTTTATCCTTGAAGTCTTTAGTACTACTTTTGTTTTCGTCGTATCGTTCTTTATGCTTATTTAGTACTTCTATGAGAGTTTGAGGTATATAGATCCTTCTCTTTCCGGCAGAGGTTTTAGGTTCTTTGGTATACTCTTTTCCGTCTACTACTATGCGACTCTTATTAATACTGATATAACCCTTAGAGAAATTAACATCATCCCACAGCAATGCTGCCATTTCTCCTCGTCTTATACCTGTAAGTAAAGCTAAGTGAATAATCAGTTCTATGTCCGCATTGTTGTCTTCTTTCGATAATTTTAAAAGAAGATTAAACTCATCAAAATTGTAAGCCTCCACCTCAGTCCTTCTTTGCTTCGGTCTTATAATATCATACATTGGGTTGTTTTTGCGTAAAATGATTTTCTGTTGAATCGCAAGTATAAATAAGCCATTTAGAAGCATCAGATAGTTCTTAGTGGATTTTGGGGAAACCTGGGTGCTAAGATAGTTCACATATTCTTGCACATGCCTTTGAGTGATCTTTCTTAACTGAATTTTGCCGAAATAGTTCTTCAATCCATGCTTTTTACTATTATTATAAGCTGATCTGTAGCCATTTAAGGTTGTTGGACTCAGAAATTTTGTATACGTTTCAAAGTACATGTCCGAAAATTGCTCAAATGTTAGGTTAAATTCGGAAGACAAATTACCTGCACGTGCTTTCTCAAGTTCTTTCTCAGCTAAAAAATTTTTAACTGTAGATAGGGTTGTTCCTACAGGGAATGTTTTTGAAGTACGTCTTCTGGTACCATCGATAAATGGAGGTAATTCATATACAGCCTTGTAATGAGTACCCTTTCCGTTTGTTAATTTGACAATAGATCCCATTATAAAAATCTCCTTTCAAATATTCAAAAAAATAATATATTTAAGAAAAACATATTAAAGCAGTATGGGCGGTTAACCCATACTGCTCTTCTGTGGTTACTGCTCTAGATTATCATAGTAATCAAGCATTGTTTTTATCATTTCGATGATGATTTCCTCGTCTTCGTCACTCAGAACTTCAAAGCTAATGACGTTTGAAAACACCTTATTTCCGTGGAATTTCTTGTTTTTTACTTCAATAATTGCTACTCTACCAAGTATATTGCTTGTATCAAAGTACTCAGTATCTTTAGGAATCATGTCTCTAAGACTTCTATACACGATGTTTTCAGATATATTATTGAATTTCACATACTTAACTTCAGTGCTGTTAATAAGAATTTTAAGAATATAGTCAAACTTTGATTTCTGTAAACGTACGCATTCGAGAATGATACCTTTATAGGTACCACTCTCAGGAAATGCCCAGTCCCCATCTATCATGGGAATCTCGTTATCGTTGATTTTCTCTAACTTTTCGTAGGTGACGTAAGCATCATACATATCGTTCATAGAGTATTCTGATATATACATCTGCTCTGCCCTTTCAAGCTTTTCTTGAGGAACCGAAGAAAACTCAAAGTCATCAAAAGATAAACCGTTATTCTGGTACTCATCCTCGTCATAAGCTGAATTGCTTTCGTTTAAGTAGTCATTAATTGACTCATAATTATTTCTATTATAGCGTTCCATAATATTTCTCCTTTTTTAATGTAATTTTTTTATTGAAATGAAACGATTTGTATCACGGCCTATAGAAATTCTTAAACCTAGGATTTTCAGGTCATTCTGAAGTACATTTAATTTACGTGACAGCACGTTTGCTGTAGTGGGGAAGCTACGAGGCAGCTTCGAATTAATTGTGCTGGAATAATACACCGTTTCTAATGCCGCCAAGAGTTCTGTAGCTGTTCCTTCCCAAACTTCAATACTGGCCATCAAATTGGAAACTGCAGTTAACAAAGGATTACTTTCTGCAGAAGACTTAAGAGCCATACAGGTGTTTTCCCTATACTGGCGTAAAAACTCTTCTCCCAGTCCGTCCTCAATGCTTTCAGCTATAGCATAACCCCATATGGTGAAGTCTGCTAAGCGTGGAAGCTCGGGAATCTGAACATTCTTGTGCTTTGACATAGCCATACTTAACAAGGTAAAGATGCATCCCTGTATATCAGGTAAATAACTATAGAATCTCTCCCACACCTCTTCCTCAGACTTTCTGTCATTAGGTGAGATGCGTTCAAGCTCTAGCATTATTGCCCTATCCATGAGATCACTGAATGGAAACGCAAGGTTTAAGCCATTAAGTGAGATAGGATTATGCAGATTTAACGTAGAAACGTCACTATCTGTATAAAGCTTTCTCTTTTGATAAGTGCCACCGGTTACAGATAAGCAAAGCAGATCAGCAAGTTCACGGTTGATATACGAGATATTATCAAAAGCAGTATAGTAACTGTTATGAATTACCGTTGCCACATCGTCAAGTGACTTGGGCATAGGCGTAATGTCACCACAATATGGATTAATAATCTTGGCGATCATACGTGCAAAAGTCGTTTTTGCTGCACCATATTCGCCGGATATAATAAGCAGAGGGTGACTAATGTTTCGAATGAAAAGCGAACATAAGTAAACAGCAAATAAAACATCAAATTTTAAGTTTCCAAATACTGTTTTCAGCATGCTCATATACTGCTCAGGCAAAACTGTAACGCTTGGAATTACAACGCCAGTGCAGTTTTTTTCCTCAATAAAAATAAGACTTGCCTTTTTTTTATCAAGCATTTGCACTTCATTCTCAGTTACAGCTATATACTTGCCTGTACCTCGAATGTCAAAGATAATCGAAGTATCCGTCTGTAACAGACCGTTTACTGCTGTTATTTCGTCTTCGCAGGTGTCTGCAATAGAACGAATCAGCTCATATACAGTGTTGACAGCCGCATTAGATATGGTTTGTTTCTGCATATTGAAGTACATGTTTCTCAAATGAGTACATACTTCTTTTTTGCTGATCCAGAACCACGTTTTTTGCCTTTTGTTTAACGCAACTTTTCTGCCATCGTTCTTTACTCTAAAGATTTCATACTGATGAGCAAACAAATTAAATAGAGACTCATCTACTCTAATTGGTACCGGAATTTTTGATACCTTCATTTTTTCCTCCTTTAATTGTGAAATTCTACGTCGATATCGACAGTATAAATTCGAAAATGAAACAGTGATACTAAAT
>JAZUAR010000064.1:0-3706 GCA_045638055.1 Candidatus Avispirillum sp. | reverse complement strand
GGCTCTCTGAGATAACGGTTGAATTTTTTAGTTATTTGTCTTGACTGATTATACCATGCACTGTATTCGTCTGTGGGACAGTCGCTTGAAAGTCCTATTCCGGAATAGTCCGCATAAAGGTCGGAAACGGGGAAAGTTGATTCCATTGTTACAGGGACATCAATATTCGCCTCGAAAAGCTTCTGGGATGTGGCATTATCTATGCCTGTTATCTCATCTGCCTTAATATCTCTTGCGATCTTCTTGATATGCAGACTTGTTGCTCTGAGCTTACTCAGATAAGCAGAACAGGTCCTCTTGACTGCATCAACATTGAATTCAATATTAGCACGGTATACTCTGTTTGTACTTACAGCGCCCGCCGGAATGGGGTTTGTTGCAAGCATTAGCAAGAAACACACCATTCTCATCTGATCAAAGCGATACTGTCTGTTACTTCTTTCGATAATATCGAATACTATATATCTCAGCTTTTCGGGATACATATTGAAGTCGGCAAAGGATGAATACTCGGACTCATCCTTTCCCTGCCACTTCACGTTCTGCTCATAGTTTTTATAGTCATAAGTACGTCTTGCAACGCAGATTACCTCATCGGGAGTTTTATCCTTCAAGGTGAATCTCTTTTCTATGGCATTAAAAAGCTTTGCCTTATATGTATTCTCGATTATACATTCAAGATATTCGGGGTCGGTGAATATGGGGTCATGATCACCGATAAAGCCGACAAAATCAATTATCTTATCCTCGGATACAAGCTCAGTGATCCTTCTCGCATCATTATTGCGAACACTTTCGATAAGTGTATCGATCTGCTCCTCCGAAACGAACTGAAGAAGCATATTTCTGCGGAAGGAATCAAGGATTCCCGCTACCTCGCCCGCGTTAAGGGCCTTAAGCTGGCGGGAGATCATATATTCACTGAACTTGATCTCTCCGGATACGATCTTTGAATAGGTATCATTATCCTCAATAACAGAGTTGAATTTCGGTATTGTGCAAAGCGCTGATGTGAGTCGTGTTAACGGGTCATTAATTGCCTTATTATAGCTCTCATATCGATTCTGTCTTCTCTCGCCGATCTTGTCCCAGCAAAGAGCACCGTCCTCGTAAACGTCGATATCCTCATGCTGCGCATGATCAAAGGGATTGACCTGCTCAAGGCCATCCTCGCTTACGATGATTGCTTTCCATGAATCCCTGTACTCTATTATGGAATAAAGATCGGGGAGCATTTCGCTGATAGACTCTCCGTCCTTATACCACGGACAAAGAGCATACTTGTTTTTGTCCGCCACAGGGCTGAGAAATACATCGTACTCGCGAAACAGATCGATCATTTTCTGCTCGGCAATAATAACTGTAAACATGACTTCACCTCCTTTTCTGGCATTTATACCGATTTATTATTTAATGAGCTCGCGAAGCTCGTCAACCTTCTGGCTGAAGTTAGAGATACCAAGAGACTTGAGCTTGATGCTGAGCTTCTTGAATACCATATTGATAACCTTATTCTCGGAAAGAATTGTGTTCTTTCTCATAGCCTCGTCAACATTATATTCATCGTTCTGGAAGTTATTAACGAGAAGCTCGAACTGAGCAACAAGACGGTTTGCAAGGAAGGGCGCACGGTCAACCTCCTGCTCATATCTGTTAACCTCGATCTCAAGAACGTTGATGATAGCATCGATCATGATACCAAGCTCATTATCGTCAAGCTTTGCACGAGGCAGAGAGTTGTAGTATGCAAGAGGAATCTCAAACATACTTGTGGGAGCCTTGTGTCCGTCACCGATTCTGAAGCTTCTTGCATCCTTGAAGAAGGAGCTTTCTGTATATCTGCGGTTGCACTCTACGTCATACTTGCAGCGCTCCTCAACCATCTCGTAGATCTTAGCTACGGAAGCACGGTCGCGGTAGAGAGCATCGAGAACCTCGTAGAATTCGTCACACTCAGTGTTATTGGAAACGATGAGAGCTGTCTGCTCGCCCTGAGTATCCTCAAGAGCGAAGATTCTCTTCTGAACGTCATATCTGGAGGACTGATACTTCTTGATCATGCTGTATGTGATACCGTAGATAAGAGCGGAATGGATCTTAACCATTTCGTCATAGTGAGCGTCCATGGAGATCTCGGGCATCTCTGTGAGAGAATCCCAGCGCTTATCGATATGGAGAGAGATTGTTGCGCTCTTTGTGGAATCAGGTCCGAGCTTCTTGATGTACTCGTGGTATGCGTTGTAGTAGATACCTGCATCCTCGGAATACTGCTCGTCCTCTCTGCACTCCTGGGGGCTCTTGAAACGGGAGAGCTTATCGGGAGTGATATTATAAACAGCCTTGAAGAATCTGAGGTCATACTTGGAAACTGTTGTTGCAGCACGTGCGGAAAGACCGAGAGATTCGATTGTCTGCTTAACGTTGATATCGCGGAGGTCGTTGAGCGCCTTGTTATAGGAACAGATCGGCACGTCACGAGGCTCGTTGAAGTCTGTGCAGCCTACACCGGGAGCTGCAAGCTTCTGGCCGAGGTTGAGGCAATCCTTAAGATATGTGTTCCACTCATCGGGAGAGATCTTGGGAGTTACTCTTTCCTCATCGTCGCCCTTAAGCATATTTGCCTTAGCAAATGCCTTGAGTCTCTGCTCAAGTGCAAGAGCCTTGATGATATTGAGGTCGATGATATCCTTGCACTCCTCGCGAACGGACTCTCTGAAGTAATCGATAACTACTTCATCGAACACGTCAAGTCTCTCATAATCGCCGTATACGTCATACTCTGCGAGTCTGTCGCTTTCAGCATTCTTCTTGATAGCCTCGAAGATATCGGAGTTAAGTGTTTCGGGAAGGAGGAGACCCTCGCTGCTCTCGGGACACATAGTTACGATCATATCGAGCTGATCCTTAGTTGCGCATACGTAACGGATGAAGTCACCCTTCTTGAATCTTACCTGCTCAACGATCTCGTCCTGCTTACGGGAAAGGCTTGTAACCTTGGACTCGAAGCTGCCGTAGAAGGACTCGAACTGCTTATTGAGCTGAGTTACGTAGTTAACGAGAGAATCATATGTAGCCTCAAGGATAGAGCTTGTCTTATACTTGTCTATCATTGCCATGTATGCGGGGAACAGCTCGTTGAGCTTATCCCAGAACGCTGTGAAGCCGCCTGTGATCTTATCGATGAAGGAGGGATCTGTGTTCTCGATATTACATACCTGGTCGATATTAACCTCTTCCTCCTTGGAGTAGCGTGCGCTTACATCGAAGTAGTCAGCGTTATCTGCAGTGGAGGAGAAGAGGAGAAGGTCTGTGATAACCTTTTCGCGGTCCTTCTTAGCTGCCTCATACTTCTTGAGAGCAACAGTATAGAGTCTGTAAAGAACGTAACGCATTGCATTGGGATGCATAGCGCCGTCTGTAGACTTGAAGAGGGACTCGAGGTGGTAGGGTGCTACTCTTTCATCAACAACTGCGGGTGCATCATAGAGAATGCTCTGTGCAAGAGCGCGGCTGTTATTTGTAGCAAACTTCTTTACGAGATTCTGGTAGTTACGGATAACGGAAAGATCGCTTACAGCAGTACCGCGGAGGTCCTTATTGTTTGCGTAGTCCTTGGGCATACGGAGACCGTTAAGAACGATCGCCTGCTCCTTAACCTCGGGAATGTTCTCGAATGCGCGCTTAAGCTCGCCCTCGAGGCTTGCGA
>JAZUAR010000063.1:0-3657 GCA_045638055.1 Candidatus Avispirillum sp. | reverse complement strand
ATTTTCAGAGTAAATAAAAATCGTCCGACGCGTCGTCCGACGTCGCCTCCTAGATAAGAATAGATAAGATAAGAATAGATTAGAAAAGATTAGATTAGATAAGAGTAGAAGATAGTAGAATAGATTATACATAAACGCGCCCCCGGCGCACCACTACTACCACTACTACAAAGAGAATACTGAATAATTTTTCTTTTTCTTTTTTCGCCTGCGGCGCGCCGACAAGGGATATTCTCTGAAACAAAATGCACCTACAAAGATGCTGGTATAGACAAAAAGAAAAGACCGCCAAAAACCCCGGCGGTCATGAAGAAGATAAAATCAATTTTTAATTATCAGATTAAAGGGCGCCATCTCCCCGAGCTTGACCATATTGACAAAATCTAACTCATCTATGATAGGTCTTGATGACTTCATTCCGCCGAAAAGCTCCTGCACCCCTGCCCTGTGGTTATCCGTTCCCGCAAAGTGGATCAGCCCGTAATTTTCCGCATACTGAAGCGCCATAGCGTTCTCAAAGTCGGTACGACCACCGTTATAGACCTCAACGCCGTGAGTATGCTTCGGAAACAGCTTCATACAATCGTAGCCCCTGAAAGGATGCGCGTGAATTATCAATGCCCCTGCGTCGGCGAGTAATTTCAGCTGCTCTACTCTATCCATGCCCTCAATCTCGGGGTGAGCGAAATACCACTCTTTATCCAGACCGTAAACAAGAAAATCCGTGCCCCAGTCGGACATCTCAACGCCGAGAAAAACATCAAGCCCGATCTCTCTGCCGATAGCCACAGCCTCATCATAATCCGAAAAATAGAAGCGCAAGCGCTCGTCATACGGAAGATTTTTATCAATATTTATATTTCCATCAAGAAAATGGTTGGTCATAAAAACTCCGGCATAGCCCTGACTCTTATAAAATTCAAGACTCTCTCTGACCCCCGCTCTTGCACATTTGCTCACAGGATAGGTATGCAGATGAGTTTCGTAAAGGTATTCTTGCTTCATAATATCCACCCCCATGAAAGATTATATCACAACTTATAAAAAAAGTAAAGCGCTTCTTTCGGTACAAAATATCATTTAAAAATAAAAAAGCAGACCATCCGAAGATAATCTGCTCTGGCAGCGGAATAGGGGTATTCATAGATGAAGATTGACGGCTACGCCGCTTGTGAGCAAGCTCACAGACTTTACTCCGCCTTATTGCGAACCCCGCCTCGCTTATGCGAGATGTAATTCGAATCCTCTATCCCACCGCCAAAAAATAAAAAAAGCAGACCATCCGAAGATAATCTGCTCTGGCAGCGGAATAGGGATTCGAACCCCAACATACAGAGTCAGAGTCTGCTGTGCTACCGTTACACAATTCCGCTATCGCTTTTCAGCCCTATTATTGTAGCACAGAGATTTTGATTTGTCAAGGGGTTTTTAAAATTTATTTTACTTTTTTATTCTGCGAGGTTTTCAAGCACTATCTCTACATTCTCGGTGGAATATTCGATGTTCTTGGAAAAATACTTTGCCTCGGAGATGAGATTTTCATGGGTTATGCCGCCCGAAAGATGAGAAAGGGTCAAAATCAACCCTGCAGAGGCAACTGCAAATAAAGCGCACTCACGATAAGAAAATTCGGTAGAGAGGAAATATCGGTGGATAAAATAATATGTAAGGTTGCGCATGGGCACTCTGCCTTTATCTGCGAGGATTTCTGTCAGCTCACTACCCTTCAGAGAGGCAAATTTTTCGGCTCTGGCGAGCTTTTCGTTAAAATCGGGTGTTAATGGGTCGGCGGCTCTGAAAGCCCTGAAAATGGCAAAAAAATCGAGCTTTGGCAACACCTTTTTATCATATGTAAAACACTCAAAGGAAGAAGCCTCATCCACCTCACCGCAGAGGGCATCAAAAAGGAGGTCGTCAAGGGTCTCTGCCGCCGAAATCACCGAGCCATAGAGGTTATTAACATCGTCGGATGAGAACAATAAATTAAAGATATAATCTCGCGCCGAGATGGCAAGTGGACTTACCTCCGAAAAATCCTCAACCTCATCAGGGCTATCAATTTCCTGAATTTCGGGCATACTATCAATAGATAAAACAAGGTCTGCTCCAACCTCACAGGCAATACCAACACCGCCCTCACATCTGCCGTTTACAAGGTTAAAATATCTCGGATGATCGCGGCAGATCTGACAAAGATACCCCTCGCCAAGCTTGGATATTATACGGCACAACCCACGCTCGTCAAGGTTCGCGCATCTGCCGCTACAGTCGCACTTAAAGGATGCTCCGTCAGAGAAATCTATGGATGCTAAAACTTCCTCACCGAGCGCCGGAGGCAGACTCTTATACCTTTTGACGGTGTCGGAATCTACGTCAATACCCCAGCCGATACAGCAGTTGTCTGTGCATTTATCTGCTATACACTTGAATTTATTATAATAGTACGGAACGTAAATTTTCATCATTTTCCCCTATTTTGTAAACATTCATTGTCTTTTAACGGCTTTTTCGCACCAATTTTCGCCGGATAAAAATACACATATTCAGCTTTTCTCAAAAAAACAGTTCTTCCATCATACGCCGTGGTGCAAATTAATTTTATCACAACTCATGCCTTTTTTCAAGGTGTTTTTATATTTTTATTCTCACTATTGACGAAACGGCAAAAATCTGTTATAATTATTGTGTACGAGTATTTTTATTGGGCGCGTGCGCCCGACCGATTACCGATACGCGACCTCGGAGCTACCGAGAGACAGCTGTCCTACAAGGACAGAAAGGAGATTTTTATGGAAAAGCAAAACTGGAAGGGATGGCTATACATTCTACCTGCGTTCCTATTTTTAGGCGCATTCTTGGTCTATCCTTTAATCGACGTTTTCATATATTCATTCGAGGAGGGATATAACTCGGCATCCGGTATGTACACCGGCATTGGTATATATAACTACCTCTACGTTCTGAACGATCCCTACTTCATCCAGGCATTGAAGAATACCTTTATTCTGGTTATGATAACCGTTCCGCTCTCAACATTGCTTGCGCTCTTCATCTCCCTTGGACTTGCTTCCATAAAGAAGCTGCGCAATCTTTTCCAGACTATATTCTTCCTTCCCTACGTTACAAACACTCTGGCAGTCGGACTTGTATTCATGCTCCTCTTCCAAAAGACGGATCAAGCCGCAGGTCTTGTTAATATGGCACTTGCCCTCTTTGGCATGACTCCCGTAGACTTTATAAACGGCCCTTATGAGGCGAAGATGTTTGTCCTCTGCTTCTACACCATCTGGGTTGTTCTTCCCTTCAAGATTCTCATTCTTACCGGCGCTATTGCCTCTGTTCCAAAGCATTTTTATGATGCAGCCCTGGTGGACGGCACAAGCAGCCGCAGAATGTTTACCAAAATTACAATACCAATGATTTCTCCCATGCTCTTCTACCTTGTTATCACAGGCTTTATCGGTGCTTTCAAGGCTTACAGCGATGCGGTTGCCCTCTTCGGCTCCAACCTCAACCTTGCGGAGATGAATACCATTGTTGGTTACGTTTATGATATGCTCTACGGTAACGGTGGCGGTTATCCGTCATTTGCATCTGCGGCGGCAATTATTCTTTTCTGCATTGTATTGACTATAACATGCATCAATCTTATCGTCA
>JAZUAR010000062.1:0-22137 GCA_045638055.1 Candidatus Avispirillum sp. | reverse complement strand
GTTATAAGAATGTATTGGGACGGGCAGGAGACCCCCAGCGTTGAAGCGCCCGTCGGCGACTTTTTCGGTATCGCTCATGCAAGATACCGTCAGTTTTCCTCCCATCTCACAAGCTATCAGGCATCAAACGGCCTGAATTCGTGGATTCCCATGCCCTTCAAAAAGAGCGCGAGGATCACAGTTGAAAACGATTCGGACAGAACCTTTTCCGTTCTTTTCTATCAGGTGGACTATACTCTCGGGGACGAGCATCCCGAAAATCTCGGATATTTCCATGCGCAGTTCAGGCGGTCAAACTGCCATCCCTTCCACGAGGATTATGCTATTCTTGACGGAATCGAGGGCAAGGGCCGCTATCTCGGAATGGTGCTTGGAGTGCGAAGCGTTTGCCTGCCTCAGCAGTGGTGGGGCGAGGGCGAGATAAAGATGTATTTTGACGGGGAGGAGAATCCCACAATCTGCGGCACGGGCGCCGAGGACTACGTGGGCTGTGCCTGGGGACTTTCTGAGTGCACCACACCCTATCAGGGCTGCACCGTTTGTGACAGCGAAAACAAGATGTATTCCTTCTATCGCTGGCACGTGGCGGACCCTATATATTTCAATAAGTCTATCCGTGTGACCATCATGCAGATGGGCTACGGTGACCGAGCAGAGGCTGCTGCGGCTCTCGGAGAGAATTTCGTAGCATACCCTGCCGCAGGCGGTGACGATGACGTTTGCTACTATGACCGCAGCGACGATTACTGCTCCACGGCTTTCTGGTATCAGACCCTCCCGACAAAGCCCTTCCCGAAATTCCCCTCAAAAAAAGAGCGCCTCTCGGACCTTCCCGAGGAAACAAAAACAGCACAGAGAAACGATATATAAACAAGAAGGCTGTTGCATTTTTATGCAACAGCCTTGTTTTATTTAAAAGAAAAACGATAAATTTGGGTTTGAGGGGGGGCCAGTCCTCCATTGCCTAAAGGGAGGGGCAGATTGTCCCAAAGGCTTCCCCTTGAGGGGAGGCTCCGCCGTAGGCGGTGGTGAGGTGTAGCCGCGAAGCGGCGTGGGTCTTGCGAAGCAAGAAAAAACTCAAGCTGCTATGCAGAACAACGGCAACTTACGTTGCCTACACCTCATCCGTCACCTTTCAGGTGCCACCTTCCCCTCGAGGGGAAAGCAACTCCCCAATAAATACGAATTTGTATACTCATTTTTAAGTTTTTGCATCCCGTATCTTCCTATATCCGCTTTATCTTGAGTTTCTTCTGCCGAACAGTCGGAGCACTAAGAAAAGAAAGCGGAGAAAATAGACAACAGAGGCAAGGGTAGAAACGAGATAGGTCATGGCTGCGGCGCGGAGCACTTTCCTTGCGGCAGGAGCCTCCTCTTTTGCTATGATGCGGTTTTCAAGAAGCATTTTCACGGCTCTTTTGCTTGCATCAAGCTCCACGGGGAGAGTGACGAGGGAGAAAAGAAGGGAAGAGCCGTAAAGAATGACCCCTATCATTGCGATATAAAAGCCCGTATCGGGATCGGAGAGGCGAGCGAAGGTGTCGAGAAGAAGTCCCACGAGAACTAAGGGAAAAGCGAGGCGGGAACCGATGTTAACAACGGGCACGAGAGCCGTTCTCACGTTGTAGAGGAAAAATCCCTTTTTGTTCTGCATAACGTGTCCTATTTCGTGGGCACAAACCGCGGCGGCGGAGATGCTCTTTGAGTCGTAGGTGGATTCGGAAAGATTCACAACTGCATTTTTGGGGTGATAATGGTCGGAAAGCTCACCCGAAACCTTGCCGATTTTTATATCCGTCACACCCTCGGCGCGAAGAAGCCGCAAGGCAACCTCGGCCCCCGTGAGGGATGCCCGTGTGAGGACTGTATCATACTGACTGAAGGTCTTTTTCACCTTGGCACTTGCGGCGGCAGAAATGATTGCCAAAGCTGCAATGGCTCCGAGAAACCAAATATACTCTCTTGAAAAATAATACCCGAACATAAATATCCTTTTTTGATTATGATTCCCGAAGGGGGCTGAAGTATACTCAGGCATCGGCTGTCAAGGGATATAATTTTACCGTGTATCAGGGCGCAGAGAAAAAATGCATATCGTACGCGGGGTCTTTTTTGCTGTGTTATTTGCTTTTTTTTGCAAGATATGATACAATCATAAAAAGAAAGGGGGATTGTATTTGAGATATTTGATCGATACCAATTATAAAAAAGACCTTTCAAAATATGAAAAGAAGCTTTCGAAATACGAAAATCTTTTATCATCCGATACTGTTGAATATTCTGTTAAGCTTGAAAATAAAGCCTTTAAAATATGGTACAGAAGTAATGCTCAGACACAAAGCTGTGAATATACCAAAAAGGAAGTTAAGCAGTTCAATATATTTTCCAAGGGTTGTCTAATAATCTTTAAAGATAAAAAATACATATTTATCCCTGTCACCGATAATGATGATAAGAACGAATTTCTTATCGATTTTTGCATAGAGGCAAGAAAAGCTGTAGGAGAGCATAGGGTCGGAGCGGCTCAGAGACTTGCTATTCCCGATGGCGAGGGCGGCAAATATCACGTCGGATTTGACAGCTTCGACTCCCCTGCTTTCATTGTCGTTGTCGCGCTCCTTGCGGCTGTCATGGGCTTTGTGTTTTTCATCGGCGGAGATGACTATAAAGATGTCACGAGAGAAGATTGCATTGAATATACGGGCGTTGTTTCAAGCATCACGAGCGAGGCATGGTACGAGGATGACGACTTTTGCGATATTGAGTTTGAGGACGGAGAGCTATATACCGTTGACGGAACAGTTATTTCCGAGGAAGTTCAAAATGCTCTCAAAACTATTTCAGTGGGCGATACGGTAACGCTCTTGTTTTATGAAGAACAAGCAAGTGTTATGGAAGTAACAAGCGAGGGAAAGACGATCCTACCTTTCGAATGGGCATATAAGCAGTATAACCTGGATGCTGTAATTTTCTATTGGATGGGAATCGGCGTCTGGGCTGTTGATATATTCCTTCTCGGATACGGAATAAATGGAATTATAAGGGAGAAAAAGGAGAAAGAATGAAAAATCTTGGTAACGTAATGATACTCGGAGACAGCTATTCTACCTTTGAAGGGTATATCCCCGAGGGGTATGATGCCTGGTATAACAGCGAAGCAAAGGACTGTAACGACGTTTGCAGGGTAGAGGAATGCTGGTGGCATCAGTTTTTCAAGGAGGCTCCCGCGAATCTCCTTTTTAACTGCAGCTATTCCGGCACAACTATATGCAACACGGGCTATAACGGAGAGGATTGCCGCGAAAAATCCTTCATCGCCCGTCTTGACCGACTTATCGATAACGGATATTTTGAGAAAAACAAAATAGATACTCTTATTATTTTCGGTGCCACCAACGACTGCTGGGCAGGCTCCCCCAGAGGCGAGCAGAAGTTTGAGGGTTGGACAGAAAAAGACCTTTACGAGGTCTATCCCGCCTTTTCTTATATGCTCTCCCGCGCAAAGGCAGCTCTTCCCGAGGGACGCATCGTGTTTATTTTAAACAATATCCTTATTGAGGATTTCGGTGAGAATTTCTCCGAATCCTGCCGCCGATTCGGTGTTGAGTATCTGCCTCTTTCCGAGTTTCAGCTTGGCGGAGGCCATCCCACTATCCTTGGTATGACACAGATAAAGGATCAGGTCGTAAGATATTTTGAGGGTGACAACTGTGAAAAATAAAAAGCGACTTTTGATTATCGCTATAATTCTGGCAGTGATACTTGTGCCCATTATCTGGCTTTTGGCATGGGGCAATAAGGCCGTTGCTTTGACTGAATATACTGTGCAAAGCGACCGCCTTCCCGAAGGCTTCAACGGCTTTCGTATCCTGCAGGTATCCGATCTTCACAATGATGAGTTCGGAGAAAACAACGAAAGGCTTCTTTCGATGATAGAAGAGGCAGAGGCAGATATTATAGTTATTACAGGAGATACCATAGATTCCTACGGCACAGAGGTGGAGATTGCCAAGCGCTTTCTTGAAAAGGCTTCAAAGATAGCTCCCTGTTATTACGTCACGGGAAACCACGAGGGGCGTCTTCCCGATTCCTTCCGGGAGCTTTCCGAATATATTGAAGAGCTCGGCATAACCGTTCTTCGGGGACAGAGCGTGACAGTTGAAAAGGGAAGCGACACTATTAATATAATGGGAATCGATGACCCAAACTTCGGCCATTCCGTAAAGGATAGCCTCTCGGAAGGCCTTCCCGAGGGATATACAGTTCTCCTTTCCCACAGACCTGAAAATTTCGAAGAATACGTAGATGCGGGAGCAGACGTGGTTTTCTGCGGACATGCTCACGGAGGTCAGTTTATACTGCCCTTTATCGGAGGAGTATATGCTCCAGGTCAAGGCCTTGACCCTCAGTATTTCAGAGGAATACATACAGAAAAAAACACCTCGATGATCGTCAGCCGAGGTCTTGGAAACAGTGCATTTCCGTTAAGAATAAACAACCGTCCCGAGCTTGTTGTGGTTGAGCTTTGGTGCGAGGAATAAATAAAGGAAAAATGAAAATGAAAAGAATAATTATTGCTTTGGCGCTGTCTTTTGTTCTTTTGGCAATTACAGGATGTACTCCCCCGCGGAGCGTGGATTCTGTCACTACTGCTCCCGAAACACAGGCATCCGTAGATACAACGGCAAGTGATACCACCGGGACAACCGATACTGAAAAAAAGATTTTTGAATACAGCGAGGTTGAGGGCGGTTATTCCTATAATCTCTATAATAAGGACGGCTCCCTTGCCGAGGAAATGGACTTTTGCGAAGGTCTTCCCGCCCACGAGCTTATAGACGATAAGCTTTCCAAAATAACTGTGGGGGACGAGGTCTATTATTATGACCACGATACAAAGGCCTTTTCCGAAACCTTCACAGACGTTTTTGATGAAAACGGCACTCTCCTTATCCGCTGCGAGGGGGATAAGGTGATCGTTTGCGATATTTTCGATGCCCAGGGCTTTTATAAGGAGTTTTCCGATTTCACCTATGGCGTTGCAGCTGATGAGCCCTTCGTTTTGTGCAGCTTCATTGACGGCGGCGGAAGCCTTAAGGTGGTTTACCGCACCGAGGGCGGCGAGGAGCGCCTTGAGTGCTTCAATATCACAAACGGAACAAGATGCGTGATCATCGAGGACTGGAAAAACAGGAAGGATCTTATCAGCGGAGCGGATAAGGACAGCATCAAGAGCTTCCTTCGCTCATATATGGGCACCTACGATTATAATACAGGCTTTGACCTTACGTACGAGGTTTCCGGCTCCATTGAGATAAACGGAGAGCTTTATTATCACTGCGAATGCTTCTACGTTATGGTAGAGGAGGGCGGCGAGGAAAAGCTTGTATCAGCTGCTGAATTTGTGCTGTCTGAAAGCCGCGACAAGCGATACGACTGCCGCGACAAGGACGGCGAGCTTATCGTTTATACTGAAAATAATATGATATAAAGCTTTTCAGCAAAAACAAAAAGCACCCGAAAGGGTGCTTTTTTGTTTTAAATTATATAGCCCGCGATGCCGTTGAAGGCGGTAATTAAAAACCCTGCATAAGCAAGGCGGCGTTCTCGGCCTCTCGGCTTTGTGCTTCCAACGTCCGCTTCGCCTGTCAAAAGAGAGGCGGGCGGGAGGCCTGCATACCTACCGAGAAGTTGAACTCCTTTAATCAATTGTGGGTTTAATTACGATGCCTTTTTACGCACACAGCAGGCATTTTTCTGAGGTTTTTTAATTATTCCTCTTCGGGTGCCATATCGTAGTCGATATCAGCGAACTCATCGTCGAAAATATCAGCAACGCGATCGAATTCCTCATCGTCATCGATGGAAACGAGAATCTCTTCATCAGGATTCTCTTCGCTCTTCTCCATACGGAGAACGATATATTCCTCAGGCTCTTCGTCATCCTCTGTGTAGGGGATAAGAGCGCAGTAGGTCTTACCGTCAAGCTCTACGCTTGCGAGAAGCTCGAAATCGTTTTCGTTACCTTCATCATCAGTGAGAGTATATACGAGAACCTCTTCGTTCTCGAAGATTTCTTTTTCAGACATTGTATTTCTCCTTTACTTAGTTTATTAATATATTACTATTTTATACGAGAGAGGATGTTTTGTCAAGGATATTTTACCCCTCTTTTTCGTCCTTTATTTTCGCCGTCACTTTTTTCTGCGCGGCATTTTTCGAGCAATGGCGGGAGACTCTGATTCCTTTGTAGTTTCAAGAGCGCGGATCTTATCTCTGAGGAATGCCGCCTCTTCAAACCTGAGATTTGCGGCTGCATCCTTCATTTCCTTTCTCAGGCGCTCGATCTCCTCAGCGCGGCTTTCCTTCTTTTTGTCGCCGCGGCCTGTCTTGTCGGAGCCTATGCGGATAAGATCGCCCACCTTTTTCTGGATAGTTTTCGGAGTGATTCCGTGCTCCTCGTTGTAGCGGTTCTGAATTTCGCGGCGGCGGTTTGTTTCCGATATTGCCGCCTTCATAGAGCCCGTTATCGTATCGGCATACATGATAACCTTACCGCCAACGTTTCTCGCGGCACGGCCGATGGTCTGGATAAGGGAAGACTCGCTTCGAAGGAAGCCCTCCTTGTCTGCATCAAGAATTGCAACAAGGGTAACCTCGGGAAGGTCGATACCCTCGCGAAGAAGGTTGATTCCGACGAGAACGTCGTAAACACCGAGACGAAGATCGCGAAGAAGCTCCGTTCGCTCCATAGTTTCAATGGCGTGGTGGATATATTTTACCTTCACTCCCTGAGAGTCAAGATATTCGGAAAGATCCTCCGCCATTTTCTTTGTGAGAGTGGTAACGAGAACTCGCTCTCCCTTTTCAACACGTATTCTGATCTCGCCGAGAACGTCATCCACCTGAGTTTCAACGGGGCGCACCTCGATCTCGGGGTCAAGAAGTCCTGTGGGGCGGATGATCTGCTCAACTATCTGTGAGGAGTTTTCCTTTTCGTAGTCGCCGGGGGTTGCGGAAACGGCAATGATCTGATTGATCTTTCCTTCAAACTCAGAGAAATTGAGAGGGCGGTTATCGTATGCCGAGGGTAGACGGAAGCCGTAGTCAATAAGATTTTTCTTTCGTGCGCGGTCGCCGCCGAACATTCCGCGAACCTGAGGGAGAGTAACGTGGGACTCGTCAACCAGGAGAAGATAGTCCTTCGGGAAATAGTCAAGCAGTGTGTAAGGAGTAGATCCGGGGGCGCGTCCTGCAAAAACTCTTGAATAGTTTTCAATACCGGAGCAGAAGCCCACCTCGCGGAGCATTTCCATATCGTAGCGGGTGCGCTCTGCGATTCTCTGCGCTTCGATTAGCTTTCCCTGACTTTCGAAATATTCGATTCGTTCGCAAAGCTCACGCTCGATCTCCTCGAATGCCTTTTCCTTATGCTCGTCAGTGAGAACGTAGTGGTTGGCAGGGTATATGGGCGCATAGCTGACAGACTGAATAACTGTGCCCTTGAGAGCATCGATAACGCAAACACGGTCTATCTCGTCACCGAAAAATTCAACGCGGATTCCTCTTGAGTTTTCGTTTGAGGGGAAGACCTCAAGGGTGTCGCCCTTCATACGGAAGGTGCCGCGCTGAAAGCTCATATCGTTTCTGTTGTAGGAAACGGAGATAAGCTTTCTCGCAAGCTCGTCGCGGTCCATCTGCATACCGGGGCGAAGAGCCGTTACCTGAGAGGAATACTCCTCGGGAGGACCGAGAGAGAATATGCATGAAACACTGGCAACGATAATAACGTCCCTCCGCTCAAAAAGGGAGCTTGTTGCGCTGTGGCGAAGCTTGTCGATCTCATCGTTTATGGAGGAGTCCTTTTCGATGTACATATCCTTTCCGGGCACGTATGCCTCGGGCTGATAGTAATCGTAGTAGGATACGAAATATTCAACTGCGTTTTCGGGGAAAAACTCGCGAAACTCGGCGCAAAGCTGCGCCGCAAGAGTCTTGTTGTGGGCAAGAACAAGGGTGGGGCGGTTTACGTTTGCGATAATATTTGCCATAGTAAATGTTTTACCCGAACCCGTAACACCCATAAGAGTCTGGAATCGCTCTCCCGCCTCAATGCCCGCAGAGAGCTTGTCAATAGCCTCAGGCTGGTCGCCCGTGGGCTTGTATTCGGAGTGAAGCTTAAATTTATCTGCCAATAGTTTCACCTCTTTTCAATAAAGTTAGCTTTTCTATAGTGTACCACAAAAATACCCGTAAGTAAACAACATTAAGCTTGCATTTCAAATTCGGGTTTATCGTGGAGTTGCAAACTAAATTTGAACGGCAAAAAGATCAAACTCCGAGCCTCCACTTCTCGCACAGCGTGAAGGGGAGGGGGACCGCCACGAAGATAAACGAACGATTATTGATATCTGTATCGGGGCGGTGGAAGGGTTGTCACATCAGCACGATTTCGTACTATAAAATTCATTTTAACTATATTTCAAGACAGCTCTCGTGCAGATAAGACACCCCTACCGTCATCGGTGCCAAAGAAAATATAAATCAAAATTTACCTTGCACCGATGCCACCTCCCCCTCACAACCTTATGGTTGAGAAGGGGAGGCTTTCGTTTCGTTCTCGTGCATCGGCCCCTACGAAATCATTTATAGTTCACACCGACAAACCCGAATTAATAAAGCTCCCGTTGCAAACGCAACGGGAGCTTTGATTACTTATTACAAAGTCTGTCTGTTACAAACTTATAGAAAATATCCTTATACTTCCAATAAACTGCGCAGTGGACGAGGCGGCCGTTCTCATCGTCGTTTGTATATCCGCCGTCGTCGATGGAGAGCATATGATCCTCAACGATAACGTTATAATCTCCCGTAACTGCCATATAGATTGCTGCAGTATCGTAGAGGGAGGTTGTATGGGTCTTATAATAAGTGCAGTTGTGCTCCACCATCCACGTGTCAAATGCAGAAAGAACTGTGCCGCAAACGGGGTCGCTGTCGCGTTTATAGAGAATATGCTGATAGTTATCGTCGCCTACAACGAGATGCGCTGTAATATCGAGGGGAGCAATTGTAATATCCCAGGGAGCTGCAAAAACAGCTCTTGCTGCGGGGATATCTGCGCGGACGTTATAGTCGGAAGCCTTTGCGATAAAGTCAAGGCTGTGGCCGTTGTAGATGGAGCCCATAACGGCAAGGATCTTTGCTTTTTCTGCGATGCGGGGCTCGCGGCGGAGCGCCTCTGCGATATTTGTGAGAGGTCCGATACAAATAATTGTAACAGTCTCCTCAGATGCCATAACGGTATCGATCATCGCCTGAATACCGTCCTTATAGAAGGGAGCAGAGTAGCTGTCAAGATCGAAATCCTCAGCCCAGCCGCCCATTGTTGTGCTTTCGGGCTCAACGGGGATACCTGAGCCGACGGGGATGGAGTAGCCGCTGTTTGCGATCTGCTTTGCTGTGATCTTTGCTCTTGCGTAAGGGTCACTTCCGCCCTCAAGGGCTGTAACAACGAGCTTTGTATCAAGCTCGGGGCAGCGGAGAAGGAGGGCAAGCGCCCAGGAGTCGTCAATATCGCCGCCGATATCTGTATCGAGAATTACGGGAATCTTTTTGTTTTCCATAATCTAACCTACCTTTTAATAGTGTTTTTATTAATTATAACCTCATTAAAAAACCGTGTCAAGATATAATGAATATGTAAATGTTGTACTGCCTATTGCGAAAAATATATTTTTGTGGTAAAATATATCTATGAAAATGGGTGAAAATCCCTTTTGTTAAAGAAAGAAGGAATGTATTTAATTATGACCTGGTTAGTTTATTTCATGTGCGCTGTCGCGTGTATGACTGTTGCGTCAGTTGCGGCATTTATCCGCAGCAAAACCAGATACAGAAGAGGACGTCTTCTCGATCCCTCAAAGATATTTTTTGCGGGAATCGTTGTATCTGCCGTTCTTCTTTTCATTCCTGTTTATATGGATACATTCAAGGAGAGCGAGTGTGGCGGATTTGAGACCTTCCTCATTGCGGTCCACAACATGATCCGTCTCTTTATCGTTGACGGTGAGTTTGAGTTTATCACGTCTCATATCAAGGGGCTGTCTGAGCCTCTTTCCCGCGCATACACGTTGTTCTTCTCATTCCTTTTCGTTGCTGCACCTCTTATGACATTCGGATTTGTTCTTTCCTTTTTCAAGAACATTTCCGCATACAAGAGATATTTAACACGTTTTACGCGAGATGCATATATCTTCTCCGAGCTTAACGAAAAGTCTATCTCCCTTGCGGAAAGCCTTTTTGACAACGACAAGAAAAGAGTTTTCGTTTTCACAGACGTTTTCGAAAAGGAGGAGGAGGAAAGCTACGAGCTTCTTGAAAGAGCAAAGGAGATCGGAGCGATCTATTTCAAGAAGGATATTGTAACGATCGATTTCTCCTTCCACAGCAAAAAGGCACAGCTTAATTTCTTCGCTATCGGAAACGATCAGTCCGAAAATATCGATCAGGCGCTGAAGCTCATCGCAAAGCTGAAGCACAGAGATAACACAAAGCTCTACGTGTTCTCAACTCAGGTAGAGTCTGAGATGCTCCTCACAAACGCGTTCAACGAGGAAACTGAAAACGGCAACAATGATATTAAGATCAAGGTACGCCGAGTAAACGAGGTCCAGTCTCTTATAACAAGAACTCTCTTTGAAGAGGGCTACGAAAAGATCTTTGAGAGTGCCGTTGAGGACGAAAACGGCACAAAGCAGATATCCGCTCTTATCGTAGGCATGGGTCACCACGGCAGGGAAATGACAAAGGCTCTTTCCTGGTTCTGTCAGATGGATGGCTACGAGGCAAGGATCAACGTCTTTGACAGCGATGCGATGGCAGAGGATAAATTCATCTCCCTTTGCCCCGAGCTTATGGATCCCCGCTTCAACGGAAGATTCGATATTGACGGCGAGGCAAAATACGAGATCAGCATCCATTCGGGAATTGACGTTGATACAAAGACCTTTGATGATGCGGTGGCAGCACTCCCCCGTGTAACGTACGTGTTTGTTGCCCTCGGTAACGATGAGAAGAATATCGCAACGGCAGTAAAGCTCCGCGCTCTCTTTGCCCGTCTCGGCTATTCCCCCCGCATTCATTCCGTAGTTTACAATACTGAAAAGAAGGAAGCTCTCGCAAATGTTACAAACTTCAAAAAGCAGAGCTATGATATTGATTTTATCGGTGACGTAAAGACTTCCTATTCCGAAAAGGTGATCCTCGGCTCCGACGTTGAGGCAACTGCCCTTTCAAGACATACACGCTGGGGCAATGAAAACGATTTCTGGCAGTTTGACTATAATTTCAAGTCATCCCTTGCATCCGCGATTCACAGAAAGATGAAATCCCTTTGCAATATCCCCGGTATTGACAAGGCTCCCGCAGAAAGAACAAACGATGAGCTTTGGGCAATCAGAAAGCTTGAGCACTGCCGCTGGAACGCGTATATGCGCTCCGAGGGATATTCCTACGGCGGCACCGTTGAGAGAGCGGGCAGAAATGACCTTGCAAAGCTTCACAACTGCCTCGTTCCCTTCTGCGACCTGCCTCTCAATGAGCAGGAAAAAGACGATGATTGATTTTCGAGTTTAAATAAAAGGAGAAATAAAAATGGCAACTGAAACCAAAAAGTCCCCCGAGGAGATCGAGGGCTACGCTGATATGCAGACAAAGTTTGAAGCATATACAGGCAACGAGCCTTATATCTTCATCAGCTATTCTCACAGAGATACAGCAAAGGTATATCCCATTCTCGATGCACTTTCCGACCGCAAATACAGAATCTGGTACGACGAGTCCTGCGAAACAGGAAACGATTTCCGCGATGAGCTCCGTCAGCGCATCGAAAACTGCGAGGCAGTTATCCTCTTCGTTTCCGAGGCATCCATGAACTCCCCCTTCTGCGGTATGGAGATCATCGTTGCAAGAGAAAACGGCAAGCGCCTCTATCCTATCTATCTTGATGGAGCAACCGTTCCCCCTGCATTCCAGATCCTTCTTGCCAATACTCACCACGGCACTGCAGATAATATGGAAAAGCTCATCAAGGGCATGGTAAGAGATCTTCCCGCAGTAGCAATGGACAGACTTACAACAACTGATGACGGTATGCTCCTCAAGTGCGAGGATAACGGCAGAAATATCGCAGTTGACGAAGGCATCATTGATATTTGCAACGAGGCGTTCAAGGGCCGCCGTGCTCTTCATAATATCAAGCTCCCCGATACTCTTGAAAATATCGGTATTGAGTCCTTCCGTGGATGTACTAATCTTGAGGAAATGGATATCCCCGAAAACACAAGAAGAATCGGCGAAAGCGCGTTCCGTGACTGTACAAATATGAAGCGCCTTGCCATCAGAAATAACTGCATCAAGATCGGCGAGCGTGCATTTGAGAACTGTGCAAAGCTTGTAGAGGTTGACCTTCCCGAGGGTCTTACTGAGATCTACGGCGGTGTGTTCAACAGCTGTAAGAGCCTGAGAAAGATCACTCTCCCCAAAAAGCTGACGATCCTCGGCGAGAGCGCATTCTCCGACTGTATCATGCTCGAGAGCATCGATATTCCCGAAACCGTTACAAAGATCGATGACCTTGCCTTCAACGGCTGTCAGTGTATGACAAAGGTTGAGCTGCACGAGGGTATCAAGAAGATCGGTAAGAGCGCATTCAAGAACTGCCGCGCACTCACAAAGATCGAGCTCCCCGCATCGGTAACCAGCATTTCCAACGCTCCCTTCCGCGGATGCGAGTCCCTCAAATCCATCAAGGTTGAGCCTAAGAATAAGAATTATAAGTCCGAGCCCAATAAGAGAGAGGGAACAGACCACGTTCTTTTCAATAAGAATAAGTCCATCCTTATCGCATACCCCGCAAGCAGCCGTGAGATCCAGTATGAGATCCCCGACAGCGTAACCGTTGTAAGCGACTGGGCATTCTGCGAGTGTAAGAAGCTGACCAGAATCACTATCCCCGACAGCGTTCACGAGATCGGTGAGGGTGCGTTCTGCAATTGTGATGTTCTTGATGAGATCGAGATCCCCGATAGCGTAACTCTTATTGATGACTGCGCGTTCCGCGGCTGTGTAAGCCTTGAGAAGGTAGTTATTCCCTCATCCGTAACCGAGCTTGGCTGGGGACTCTTTGACGGCTGCGAGAAGAAGGTAACCGTTTACTGTGACGAGGGCTCCGCAGTTCAGGAGTACTGCCGCAGAAACGGAATTTGCGAAGCAAGAATTTCCGAAGAGGTTGACGATTAATGAACAGCGAAACCAAAAAGGCATCATTTTTTGAAAAGTGCCTTGCTTTTGTAAAGAAAAATGCCGTTGTGTGCATAGCCCTTGCAGCGGCGATCATAACAAGCTTTATCATTCCCGTAGATAAGGAATATGTCGATTATTTCGATTATAAGACACTCACCTGTCTTTTCTGCGTGCTTGCAGTTGTGTGTGCGCTGAAGAATATTAATTTCTTCTATATGCTGGCGAGAAAGGTAGTTCAGCTTTTCAAAACAGCAAGAATGAGTGTTCTGGCGCTTGTGTACATAACCTTTATCGGCTCCATGCTTATTGCAAACGATATGGCTCTGCTCACGTTCCTGCCCCTCGGCTATTTTGTGCTGACCACAACCAAAAAAGAAAAGTATATGGCATTCACCTTTATTATGCAGAATATCGCTGCAAATCTCGGCGGAATGCTCACTCCCTTCGGAAACCCTCAGAACCTCTATCTTTATTCCAAATATGAGATCCCGAACCTTGAGTTCATGGCTATCATGGCGCCCCCCTTCGTTTTGTCTGTTGCCATTATCACAGTTTGCTGTATCATATTTGTAAAGCCTGAGCCTCTCAGCCTTTCCGATGAAAAGATAGTTCTTTCCCCCTGGAGAACGGTCATTTATCTTCTCCTCTTCACCCTTTCCATCGTTATCGTGTTCCGCGGAATACCTTACTGGATCGGTCTTATCGTTATTCCCATCGCTCTTCTTTTCCTCGACAGAAAAGCCCTTGGAATGGTGGACTACGGACTTCTTTTCACCTTCGTATTTTTCTTTATCTTTGCCGGAAACATGGCGCGAATCGACGTTGTAAGAAACCTCTTTTCAATGCTTCTTGAAAAGAGCACCCTTCTTTTCAGCGTGATCTCCTGCCAGTGCATCAGTAACGTGCCCTCAGCGATCCTCCTTTCTCAGTTTACCGAGAATTACAGAGATCTTCTCGTTGGTGTTAATATCGGCGGCGTAGGTACACTTATCGCATCCCTCGCAAGCCTTATCACCTTCCGCGAGTACGTAAAGCATAACCCCGGCAAAACAGGCTACTATATCGGTCTGTTCTCCCTTTTCAATTTCGGCTTCCTCATTATCCTCACAGGATTTATGTTCCTTCTGAAGCTTATATAAAAAAACACCCTTCCGGACAGAACCGTCCGGAAGGGTGTTTTTTTAGGGCATTATCCCCTTTATATTCCCCTTGCTACCGTAAATTATACAGATTATTTGCAAAATCAACGCCCGTATGCTGTCATAAAAAGGGAATCGGCAACAAATTAGTCAATTGCATAAATAATGCAAATTCAAAGCGATGTTCTACATTTGCATAAATCCCAAAGCCCTTGAATCATAAGGAGTTTATTGGATAACCTATATTAATGGAATACTTTTTAAAAAGGAGCAAAAAACATGAAAATCGCATTCTTTGATGCTAAAACATACGATAAGCCCTCGTTTGATCGCTATGCGGGGGAGGCAGGACTTAAGATCAAGTATTTTGAGACAAAGCTGACTGAGGATACAGCCTCTCTTGCACGGGGATTTGACGGCGTCTGCGTCTTTGTAAACGATACTGTGTCAGCCCCCGTTATCGATATACTCCTTGAGCAGGGATGCAAATTTATCGCCCTCAGATGCGCGGGATTCAATAACGTTGATTTTGAGCATCTGAGCGGCAGGATGCCCGTTTTCAACGTTCCCGCATATTCTCCCTACTCCGTTGCCGAGCACGCGATGGCGATGCTTCTCACCTCAATAAGACGAATTCATAAGGCATATATCCGAACCCGTGATTTCAATTTCAGCCTCAAGGGTATGACGGGATACGATCTTCATAATAAGACTGTGGGCGTTGTTGGTACAGGTAAGATCGGACGCTGCTTTATTAATATCTGCAAGGGCTTTGGTATGAAGGTCATCGCCCACGATAAATTCCCCGCAGATATTCCCGACGTTACCTACGTCGATACAGATACTCTTTTCAGAGAGGCCGATATCATCTCCCTCCATTGTCCCCTCACCGAGGAGACCTATCATATGATAGACGGGGAGGCTATCAGCAAAATGAAGAAGAAAGCAATGATAATAAACACCTCGCGAGGCGGACTTATTGATGCAGCGGCCCTTCTTTCGGCAATCAAGGAGCGCCGTATCGGCGGCGCCTGTCTTGACGTTTACGAGGATGAAAATGAGCTCTTCTTCGAGGATTATTCAAACCATATAGTTTCAGATGATATTCTGGCAAGGCTTATTTCCATGCCAAACGTTATAGTAACCTCCCATCAGGCGTTTTTAACTGAGGATGCCCTTGATAATATTGCAGAGACCACTGTTGCCAATATTACAGGATACCTCAAGGAGGGAATAGCGCAAAACTGTGTAAAGGGATAAAAAAAGAACCCCGATAAGGGGTTCTTTTTTTATCCGAGCAGGGTATCGCAGATGAGCATTACACAGAAGCCGATAAGGAGGGCATAGGTTGCGCCTCGCTGGCTTCCGTGGGCGTGAGTTTCGGGGATCATTTCATCGCTGATAACGTACAGCATGGTGCCTCCCGCAAATGCAAGAGCAAAGGGGAGAATAAATGATGCTATGCTGACGGCGAAATATCCGATAAAGGTACCCACAACCTCAACAAGGCCTGTTACGGCCGCAAGAAGAAAGGTTCTTTTTGCGCTCACTCCCGATGCGAGGAGTGGCCCGATAATGACCATACCCTCGGGGATATTCTGGAGAGCGATACCTCCTGCGATAAGGAGTGCCTTTGACGTGTCTCCCGAGCCGAAGCCGACGCCTGCGGCAATACCCTCGGGAAGATTATGTATGGCAATTGCCATGACGAACAAAAGCACCTTGGAAAGGTTTGCGTTGTTATGCGCTTCGATATCGGAGCCAACCATTTTATGAAGGTGAGGCACAAGCTTATCTATAACGTTAAGAAACAGCGCGCCTGCAAAAATGCCGGCAACGGTGATAATAATACCGTATTTGCCGCCGTATTCAACGGAGGGAATGATAAGTCCAAGCACCGCGGCAGAAAGCATAACTCCTGCGGCAAATGAAAGAACGATATCGGAAAAGCGGTGTGATATCTTTTTGAAAAGAAATCCCAGCAGAGAGCCGAAAACAGTTGAAGCGCCCACTCCGAGAGCGGTCAAAACCACAGCTTCCATACAGCCTCCTTAGTAGAGCTCGGGCTTGATGCCGTGCTCTTTTGCAAAGGAGTTAAGAGCATCGCAGGCATCCATAAGACGCTTTTCAGCCTTCTTAAGGTCTTCCTCAAAAACTGTCTGATCGGCAAATTTTGCCTCGTAGTCGTGCATTACCTTTCTCGCATCCTTCCATTTTTCGCAAAGAGAGCCCCATTTGAGAAATACGGAAAGGGAGCGGACAAGGATTGCTCCTGCGATGATTCTTGCAACAACCGTAAGAGCTGCAACTCCTGCGATAACGAGTATCATACCGATGATGCTTTCGCTGTCATAGGTATGGTAGAAAAGAGGAAACGCACATACGGCAAAAGCTACTGCCGCAATGACAGTCACAAGGTCTGCGCGCTTTTTCTTTTTTTCATAAAGCTCGCAAATTTCCCTTGCCTCAGCCTTCTTTTCATACATTATTATATCGCGGGTCTTTTCTTCCTCTGTACGGGAATAGAGATTAAATCTGTTCATATAAAAACCAAGCTTTATTAGTTTGCTCTGACGTGCTTTGCAATGGCAACGAAATCAGCGGCGGAAAGCTTTTCTCCACGAATGTCGGAACGAATTCCGAGTGCCTCGAGGGCAGCTTCAGTCTTTTCCTTCGGACAAACGGAGGAAAGAGCATTTGTGAGAGTCTTTCTTCTCTGGGCAAAGGCAGCAGCGATAAGACGCTTTGCAAATCCGATGAGCTTATCAAGCTCTTCGTCATCCTCGGGGAGAGAATCAAATGCGCCGCGAACACCGTTTTTGTGGAGAGTGATCTGCACAACGGCGCTTGTTACCTTGGGTGCAGGATAGAAGCATCCTGCAGGAACTGTGAAAAGCTTTCTTGCAGTACCGCAAAGGTTAACTGCGGCAGTGATCGCACCATACTCATTTGTGCCTGCCTCAGCGCAAAGGCGGTCTGCAACCTCGTTCTGCACGAGAACGGTGATAGACTCAACCTGAGGGCGCTCGGAGGGCTTATATGCCTCAAGCACAGACATAAGAATGGGAGATGTTATATAATAGGGAAGATTTGCGCAGATGCGAACGGGGCTTTCGCCGAAATTCTCGCGAAGAAGGTCCTTTAAGGAAAGGGTCATAAAGTCCTCGTTGATAACGGTGACGTTGTCGCAGTCCTCAAGGGTTTCTCCGAGAAGGGGGATAAGTCCGCGGTCGATCTCAACGGCAAGGACCTTCTCAAAAAGAGAGGAAAGCTCTCTTGTCATTGCGCCGATGCCGGGGCCGATCTCAAGAGCGCATACTCCCTCGGGAGCTGTGGAGTCAGCGCCGCCCCAGCCGCAGTCAAAGCCTGTGGCAGAGCTTCCCGCAATGCGGGCGGGAACGTCGGGGTTTATGAGAAAGTTCTGTCCAAAGCCCTTTCGGGGGGCAAGATTGTAGCGATCAAGAAGCTCGCGGACAGTGGAAAGATTACAAAGATTCATCAGATTACAGTAGCAGTATAAGATGTTACGAAGCTTTCGCCGGGAGCGATAGTCTTTGCATACTTCTTATCCTTGAAGTCGGGAGTTTCGTTTGTACCGCCGGGGAGACCGTTCCAAGGCTCGAGGCAGATGAAGGGGGAGGACATCTTGATGGGAGTCCAGAAGCCGATAGCATCGTAGGAATCGAACTCGAAGCGAACACCGTGGCCTGTGTTGCGGTTAACGAGGTTAACCTTCTTAACAGGGAGGTTTTCAACAACTACCGCGTCGAAGTCGAAGCGATCGTAAATAAGGTCCATCTTGCCGTCCTTGATGTAATCAAGCTCGGGCATATCGGGGCTCATATATCCGCCTGCGTCGAGGTCACAGTTGTGAGCTACAGCGCCCTCAGCATTGTCGAACACGAGAGAGTAGTCCTCAAACTTCTCACCCTCGAAAATGGGGCAGTTGAAGCCGGGGTGACCGCCGATGCAGAATGTCATTTCCTTATCGGACTTGTTTGTTACCTTATACTCTGTTGTAAAGCCGTCCTCAGTAACGGAGTGAGTGATATCGAGGTTGAACTCGTAGGGGAAGATAGCCATTGTATCGTCGCTTTCTGTGAGACGGAGAGTAACGCTGTCGGGCTTAACCTCAACGGGAGTAAACTCTACCTTTCTTGCAAAGCCGTGCTTCTTCATGGGGTAGGATGTGCCGTCGATGATAACGCGGTCCTCAAGAGGTCTGCAAACAACGGGGAAGAGACAGGGAGCCTGACCGCTCCAGTGCTCTGCATGGCCGTACCATACGTACTCAGCGCCGTCCTTAACGAAGGAGATAAGCTCGCCACCGTTAGATGTGCATTTAGCGACTGTTTCGCCCTTAGAGATAATGAATTCCATAATACGTTTCCTTTCTTGTGAACATTTAAGGTGTTTCGCACCTTGCGAGGTGCGACAAGGGTTTCGCACCCTTGACTGCGCAACCTTTTGAAAAAGGTTTTGCATAGTGCTAACATTAGAAGTAGAGCTTCTCGTCGAGGTATGCCTTGAGCTCGGAAATGGGGAGACGAACCTGCTCCATGGAGTCACGCTCACGAACTGTTACGCAGCCGTCCTCGATAGAATCGAAGTCGTATGTAATGCAGTAGGGAGTACCGATCTCGTCCTGACGGCGGTAACGCTTAGCGATAGAGCCTGTTTCGTCGAAGTCAACTCTGTAGTACTTGCTGAGCTCTGCGTAAACCTCCTCAGCCTGCTCGGAGAGCTTCTTGGAGAGGGGAAGAACTGCTGCCTTGATAGGAGCAAGTGCGGGATGGAGGTGGAGAACAACACGAACGTCGTTCTTAGCCTCGTCTACAACCTCTTCGTCGTAAGCCTCGATAAGGAATGCGAGAGCAACACGGTCAGCACCGAGGGAGGGCTCTACAACGTAGGGGATATACTTTTCGTTTGTTTCGGGATCGAAGTATTCCATAGACTCGCCGGACTCGTTCTGGTGAGACTTGAGGTCGAAGTCTGTTCTGTCAGCAATACCCCAGAGCTCGCCCCATCCGAAGGGGAAGAGGAACTCGAAGTCTGTTGTTGCCTTGGAGTAGTGGGAAAGCTCAGCCTCCTCGTGGTCACGGAGCTTGAGGTTTTCCTCTCTCATACCGAGGTCGAGGAGCCACTTGTGGCAGTATTCCTTCCAGTAGTTGAACCATTCAAGGTCTGTGCCGGGCTTGCAGTAGAACTCAAGCTCCATCTGCTCAAACTCTCTTGTTCTGAATGTGAAGTTACCGGGAGTGATCTCATTTCTGAAGGACTTACCTACCTGGCAAACGCCGAAGGGAACCTTCTTTCTTGTTGTTCTCTGAACGTTCTTGAAGTTAACGAAGATACCCTGAGCAGTCTCGGGACGGAGGTAAAGCTCAGTTGAAGAGTCCTCTGTAACGCCCTGGAATGTCTTGAACATCATGTTGAACTTACGGATATCTGTAAAGTCGGACTTGCCGCAGCCGGGGCAGGGAACGCCCTTCTCGCGGATGTATGCTGTCATCTCCTCATTGGAGAGAGCCTCAACTACCATATCGATGCCGTTCTCTGCATTGTAGTCCTCGATGAGCTTGTCAGCGCGGTGACGCATCTTACAGGAGTGGCAGTCGATAAGGGGGTCGTTAAAGTTAACTACGTGGCCGGATGCAACCCATGTGCGGGGGTTCATAAGGATACCTGCATCGAGACCTACGTTATACTTGGATTCCTGAACGAACTTCTTCCACCAAGCCTTCTTTACGTTGTTCTTGAACTCAACGCCGAGGGGGCCGTAGTCCCAGGAGTTTGCGAGACCGCCGTAGATTTCACTGCCTGCGTATACGAAGCCGCGGCCCTTGCAAAGTGCGACGATCTTATCCATCGTCTTGTCTGTGTTTTTCATTCTTGCCATGATATTTAATGTCCTTTCGGTTTATAACTTATATTATTTAACGGTAGTCAGCGAAGAAGCTGATAGCCGCGTCAATATCGGGATTGTAGTAGCCTTCTCTTCCGGCTCTTCCGGGAATATACTTTCCGGGGTAAGTGAGTGTCTGGATCTTGAACCAGCTGTAGCCGCGGATGACCTCGGTATGAGCCAGAACGTCGTCCTTTGTGATGTTTGTGCTCACAAGCTTTTTTGAGATGCTTGTGAATGCGGAGGTAAGGTCTCCGTCAGACTTATCTGAAAGATTGACCATAAGACCGTTTGCAAAGCTCTGGAGAATAAGCATCTCATCGTCGATGCCGTCGGTATCGTCATAGTAAAGGAGAGCGGCCATAAGCTTTTTCGCAAGGCTAACGGAGGAGGCGCGGTCAAGCTCCTTGACGAAGGTTGTCTCTGCCTCTGTTGTCTCGTCCTTTTTGTCCTTATCCTTTTTCGCTGTTGTCTCCTCTTTTTCGGACTTGTCTGTGGTAACCTCCTCAGGGGCTGTCACGTAGTTCTTTCCGTCAAAGGCAATGTCAACGGGGATATTGCACTGGATGCTTCCCACGGTGTTCGCAACGGAAGCAAGGTCTGTGGAATGGATCACCGTATAGTAATCAACGTTAAGGCCTGTCATGCTGCCGATCTCCTTTGAAAGAGTCTCGGCGCCGCTGATGCCGTACACCTCACCGAGGGAGAGCTTACCCGAGGGAGTCTCTATCTTTGTTTCGGTGGGGATGGTCATGATAACGTATTCACGGGTCTTGACGTCGGCGCGCACAAGAACGAGGTTAGTTGCCTCAATAAGTCTGTACTCATCGTCAAGAATTCCGAAGTTCTCCTTCAGCTTGTCAACTTCCTTCTCGGACTGAGGGTAGTAGTTGTCAAAAGCCTCGGGGCGGTAGTCGGAAACCACCATAAGCCAGGTAAAGCTTTCGCCGTTCAGCTTTCTTGTCAGTCTGTCGTCCTCTCCCTCGTCGCCGATGCCTGTTGTTTCAGTGGGGGTAAGGATCGCATCAAGGTCTTCGCCTTCATCGGTGAAGATGCCTACCATGGTATCGGCAACGTATCCGCAGGCGAATATTGCGATGATACCGAGAATGACAAAGGAAACTGCAAAAACTATACCAAAATTTCTAAGGTTTTTCAATAAAATACCAACCTTTCTTTCGCTTGTAAGCCGGGCTTACTGAGCTTTTGTTATGTCGGTTATGAGAAGCTCAACGGTGATATCGGAGCTTGCTACTGTAATTGTCATATTGGGAGCAATGTATGTGTTTGAATTGAGGAGAAAGCCGGAGTCTGTCATAGTTCCCTTGACGAGAAGGGCTCCCTTGAAGTCAACGGTTCCGTCTGTAGCATAATAAAGCTTCAGCTCGCCGTTTTCGTTTTCCTCATATATTTCAGCAGGGGGAAGCTCGGCATCTGCGATAAGTGTGCCAAAGGCTTCGCCGCTTTCCAGGAAGAATTCACGGCCCTCGGTGAAGTAGGGGCTGTATTCATCGTCCTCTCCCTTGACAACGTAGGAAACGATGTAGTCGCCCTTGCCGCCGGAGAAAAGGCCGCTGTCGCCGATAGCGATACGAATGATGATGCCTCCGACGCAAAGAACAAGGAGAATAACGATCATTATATCGACTGCGGCTATTTTTCTTCTGCTTTTAATTTCTTCTTTTTTATTCATATTTATTCGAACCGTTATTTATCAGTGTTTTTCTTATTTTTCTTTGAGCGCTTCTTTTCGGCAAACTCTGCTTTTTCGAGAGCCTCAGCCTC
>JAZUAR010000061.1:0-2424 GCA_045638055.1 Candidatus Avispirillum sp. | reverse complement strand
TGTTATGATAAGAAAAATGGTTGCAAACCGCGCATTGGCAGGGGATAAATATGCGAAAGAAACCAATAAATGCTTGGTATTAGTGGAGGGTAATAAACTGCCCTGCACGGAAAGAATGGTAAAATATTATGGCAAATGAATACATTATCATAACCGACTCCGGTAGTGACATCACTCCCGACCTTGCTGCACAGTGGGGTGTCAGAGTCGTTCCCCTCAGCTATACTATGGATGACGGCGAGCCCCGCCCCGGAGATCAGGTAGACCTCAAGGAGTTCTACGCAGCACTTCGCAATAAAGCCAAGGCTACCACATCTGCTGCAAACCTTGAGGACTTCACTGAGTATTTCACAGCAGCTGCAAAGGAAGGACTTGACGTTCTTTATCTCGGCTTCTCCTCCGGTCTTTCAAGCACAGCCTCCACAGGCCGTCTTGCTTGCTCTGAGATTTCTGAGGAATATCCCGATCGCAAGTTCTATGCAGTTGACACTCTCTGCGCTTCTCTCGGTCAGGGCATGATCGTTTACATGGCAAATCAGATGAAGAACGAAGGTAAGACCATTGAAGAGGTTAGAGACTGGGTCGAGGCAAATAAACTTAATCTTTGCCACCACTTCACAGTTGACGATCTTTTCTTCCTCAAGAGAGGCGGAAGAGTTTCCGCGGCTACCGCAGTTGTTGGCTCTATGCTTGCTATCAAGCCTCTCCTTCACGTTGACGACGAGGGTCACCTCATCAGCATCGGTAAGGCTCGCGGCAGAAAGGGTGCACTTGACGGTCTTATCAAGGCTATTGAAAGCACTGTTGTTTCTCCCGAAACCCAGACAATGTTCATCAGCCACGGTGACTGCGAGGATGAAGCTAATGCCGTTGCTGAAATGATGAAGGAAAAGTTCAATCCCGTTGACGTTAAGGTTGGCTGCATCGGTCCTGTTATCGGTGCTCACTCCGGCCCCGGCACTATTGCAGTTTTCTTCCTCGGCTCTAAGCGCTAAAATATAAAAATAAAAAAAGGAATCAAACAATGAAGATCGTAGGTTCTATTTACCGTGATATGGTTGTTTCGGCAGCTTGCTGTCTCGACAACAACAAGGACATTGTTAATAACCTAAACGTTTTCCCCGTACCCGACGGTGATACCGGTATCAACATGAGTCTCACAATGAGCGGTGTGCGCGGTGATTATACATCATTTGAAGGCCCCCTTGCGGAAGCCTCTCAGAAGGCTGCCAACCTTATGCTTCGCGGAGCACGAGGCAACTCCGGAGTTATCCTTTCCCTTTTCTTCCGCGGCATTGCAAAGGCTTGGAAGGAAGTTGAAAGTGCTGACTGCGACGAGATCATCCAGGGATTCAAGCGCGGTGTTTCCGAAGCTTACAAGGCAGTTATGAATCCTACAGAGGGTACTATCCTTACAGTTATGCGTGTTATGACCGAGACTGCTGAGGAGGCTTACCAGAAGGGTATCGTTCGCGACGTTACAGAGCTCTTCCCCTTTATGTACAAGGCGGCAGATGAAACTCTCCAGAAGACCCCCGATATGCTTCCCGCTCTTAAGCAGGCAGGCGTTGTTGACTCCGGCGGAGCAGGTTTCCTTGCCGTTATGGAGGGTATGGTCAAGGCTCTTGAGGGTAATCCCGTTAAGGCTGTTGAGGGTGCAAAGCCCGCTATCGCTCCTGCGGCTGATTTCTCAAACTTCAATACTGAGGATATCAAGTTCGCATACTGCACAGAGTGCATCGTTACAAAGAGCGACAAGTACAAGGGTGAGGACACAGCTGAGGCTCTCCATCAGTTTATTATGAATCTTGGTGACAGCGTTGTTTTCGTTGACGACGCTGAGATCATAAAGCTTCACGTTCACACAAACAAGCCCGGCAAGGTTCTTACTGAGGCTCTTCGCTACGGCTCACTTTACACAGTTAAGATCGAAAACATGAAGCATCAGCACTCTAACCTCTCCAAGGAGGAAGGCGCTGAGGAAACTGCTGAGGTAGCAGCTCCCGCAGCAGAGCCTGTAAGCGAGGGTCCTGTTGAAATCACAAAGAAGTACGGCTTCGTTACCGTTTGTATGGGTGACGGTATTCATGCTCTCTTCTCTGACCTTGCTGCTGACTACATCGTTTCCGGCGGTCAGACAATGAACCCCTCCACTGAGGATATCGTTCATGCAGTTGAGCAGACTCCTGCCGAGATCGTATTTGTTCTTCCCAACAACAAGAACATCTACATGGTAAGCGAGCAGGCAAGCCGCATAGTTGACTCAAGAAAGGTCGTTGTTATTGAAACCGTTTCTGTTCCCGAGGGTATTGCTGCTATGCTTACCTTTGACGAGAGCGCAAGCGAGGAGGAGAATATCGCTGCAATGAAGGAAGCTGTTTCCAACGTTACTACACTTTCCTCCACATATGCTGTTCGCGATAC
>JAZUAR010000060.1:0-10728 GCA_045638055.1 Candidatus Avispirillum sp. | reverse complement strand
GAAGAAAGTCGGAATATTTACCCGTGTCTGAGTTTGAAGAGTCGGAGGTACGCTCAAGGTAGTCGTAAACGTAGAAGCGCTCATCGCTTTGATTATAGGCTGCGGCGTTAAGGCTTGAGTCGTAGTAATAATATCCGTAATACTCATTGGTAGGGTCTGTCATAAGCTGGAAGAGATGATCTCCTGTTCCGAGATAATTCTTACCGATAATACCTTCGCCCGTTTCCGGATCAAATGAATTATCTGTACCGAAGAGTATTTCTCCAAGCTGGGGAGTATATATTCCGGAATATACTCCTCCGTTTGTGTTTTTGTCACCGTGGTTTTTGGGATATGAAATATCGATGCTTTCGTCCCAGTCACGGAAAATGAAATTCAAAGTTTCCTGTCCGGTGTAGGGGGCAGTGCCCGATTGCATCAGGTTCCAGGTTTCGGTGTGACTTGATGAGCTTGACGTTACTGTTGCATAAGATGACTGAACGTTGAACAGCGGATTGAAATCAAACATTTTCGCTGTTACAAAATCCTTGGTGCTTACAGTATCGGAAACAGATGCGTTAAACTTACCCAGGTCATAACTTTCAGGCACCCAGTCTGCATAGAATACGGTGTTTCCGTCAATGACAACCTCGGCACCCTTGGCGTAGTATTTGTTGTTTGTAACGTCATACCAGCCGCGCAGCTTGCTTGAATACTTTGCAGGGGACTGCCATTCCTCGGGAAGCTTGAGTGTTGTTCCGCTTGCAACCTGATAACAGGTGTTGGGGGAATCGGAATAGCCCATAAGTCCACCCAGCGTTCCGTCAAACCAAACAGAGCACATTGAAGGAGCTTTGCCGAAATAGAATTCGGAGGCTCCGTTAAGAGTACCTGTGTTTGTAAAGCTTGAGTTTCCTTGAAGAACTGCATATGCATTCTGTCTTGCGCCTCTGAATTTTACTCCGGAGCCGCTTGTATATACAGCAGTTTCCCATTTTCCTGTAAGTGCGCCGTGGTTGCTGGAGCTGTCTGCATATGGGTGTAAGTGTCTTCCTGTAGACACGTTGCTTATGAAATATGTAGGTCTGTTGTCGTAATTTCCGAGAGTGCTGCCGTCATCATTCTTATTATTGAACACCCAATAAATAAGATTGGGATCAGAAACGTTTGCTGTTATGTTTCCGCTTGAATCAATAGTAATGGGAACTGCATTTGCATTTCCGTCAATTGCGTAATATTTTCCGTCAGTACCTCTGGTATAGAGGATGAAGCTGTTGCTTGTTGTGAGCATAGAAGAGGAGTAGCTCTGTGTTTTGCCAACGTAGGTTCCTTCGGCAACGGGAGCTGCCGCCATCATAATGGGAGTTGATTTCTTGGCAGATAATCCGTAGCCTATGACCTTTTCATCGCTTATCATATAAGCGGCTTCTTCTACGCTGTCGTTAAGATCGCCTTCGATGACGTAGAGAACACCGTCGGCGGCACCAACAACTATTGCTGTTGCATCCGACGTGCCGTTAAGGTTTTTATCAAGGAATACGATGTCTCCCGCAGTGGGCAGATGATCATATTTTTCTTTGTAAAGCTCTTCTTTTTCCCAAAGGAGCTTCAGGGTATCGGCACCGCCGCTTATCGGAACTTCAGTCAGACCGCCGTACCTGAGACAGAAGGCTGAGAACATTGTAGACCAGTCGCCGTAAGGGTTGCCGTACCACTCGCCGTATCTTGTATAGCCAAATTTCGTACAATCGGAATTGACTATATAGTTGATAGTGCTTTCCTTGTATCCCAGCTGGCTTTGGGCTATGGCAACGATCTTTTCGCCTGTTATCAGTCCCTCGGAGATATTTTCGAGAGACTTTTCCCAATCGGCAGCACTTTCAAGGTCTGCCGTAATATCTGAGTAGCATTCGACAGTATGAACGTGGACACCGAATCCGCAGCTGTAAGAGGTTTCATAGCACTCGTCAGTATGAGTGTGACCGTAGGGAATAGCTTTATAGCATTCATCAAAATGCTCACAAAGCTCATCTGTACAGATAAGTTGCTTTGTTTCGCCGGATTCTTCAGTTTCCTCCAGTGTGCAAAGCAGGGAAGATACAGTACATTCTTCAGAGTGAACGTGCTCAACTATTCCGCAAAAGGCATCGCCTGCCATGGTAATACCTGTCAGCTTCAGCCACCAGAATACTGTAATTACCACTAAAACTGAGAGCAGAGGAAGCAAAAAGGCCAGGTGTTGACTAAAGCTCTTGGTTTTTTTTGTGTTTTTTAAATATTGTAAAATATCCTGATTGACCATTTTGACCTCCTTCCCTCAGATTTTTGGGTTCAAATGTCAATTTAAGAATGAAAGCTCTGAGAAGGGCCAGATTCTGAAAATCAGCTTTCCGATTATCTGATCCCGGTCAATACAGCCAATAACGGAGCTGCGGCTGTCGATAGAGCTTTCGCGCTGGTCTCCCAGCATGAAATATTCGTTTTCCGGAACGGTGTAAGGAAATTCCAGATCACATTCTCCCAGACTTTTTTCAGTAACGTAGGGCTCATTAAGAGCTTCGCCGTTAACAAAAACGTTTCCTTCGCTGTCTACGGAGATGGAGTCACCCGGAAGGCCTATAACTCGCTTGATGAGAATTTTATTTGAGTAAGAAAAACCGCAAAGATCGCCGCGATCAGGATCGGTGGTTTTAACAAGGATAACGATCTCTCCGTTGTTAAGTGTTGGCTCCATACTTGTGCCTGATATTTGCAAAACAGGGAGGACGAGAGTTGCAATAAGAACGGCAATTGCGGCAACAATGATAAGTGCATAAACTGCATTTCTAAGGATTCGTTTGTAACGGATCTTATTTCGCTCGTTGCGAAGCTCTGCTTTGACCTGGTCAGCAGAGGGCAGAGAGTTTTCTTTTTTGTCCATAATCAGTATTGCTTTTTGAGCATTTCGAGCTCATCGATCTCCTTTTTAAGCAATCTCAGCTTAATATAAGTTTCTTTAAGTACCTTATCTGCTTTTGCTTCGCGAAGCGCACATTTCTTTTCGGCCTCACGTATCATCTCTTCAGCAATTTTTTTGCTTTCTTCCTCAGCTTTTTGGAAAGGGGCTGCCGCACCTTCGTTGAGCAGCTTAATGTTTTCAAGATACTGAGCTGCTGCAGCTTCTGCTGCTTCAAAAACCCCGTTAAGCACAAGGGCGGCCTCTGCAATAGAGCCCGCCTCTTTTTTTATAATAACTTTATCTTCAAGCTTTTTTTCAGTTTCGCTGAGAAGTTGTTCTAATTGATCGGCTCTTTCTGTTTGCTTGAGAAGTAGCTCAAGCAGCTGTTTGCGACTAAGTTTTCGCAAGTCTTTATTTATCATTTAAAACACCATGATATAAATATAATTTTGAAAAGATTATACCATACTTTATGATAAAATTCTACAGTTAAAATGAAAAAATATTGAATAAATCAGTTATTTTTTACCTTATTTATCTGCTTTTTTATTTGGATTAATATAATCTGCTGTTTACAGTTGCTTTTTATGTGCTTTCTGTAAGATAAAAAGAAAAAACACACCCTCGGGTGTGCTTTTTTTCTGTCTGCAGATCAGACGCAGTGATATCTTGAGTATGCCTTGATATTGCGGATGCGTTCTTTTCCGTCAAAATGCTTTTTCTTTCCGAACCAGTTGGGTAAGGGAAACAGGGTGATGCAGAAGCCGTTTTCACCGACTATGTAGCAATAATTATTATAAGCGATGGCGGTCTTATTGTTTTTGCTTTCATTCAGAAGGAAATTTCTTTCCCAGGATGTGAAGTGGTCGGCAGTTTTTCCTCGCTGCAATGCGAGGTCGATCATTTTATAGGCTCTTTTTTCGTTAAGTCCTGCCCGTTCCTTTATTCTTCCTAAGCTGTGAACCGTGGCCATAGATGTTACTGACATATTTGTTTCCTCCTTTTTGTCCTGAACGGTACGTTGTTTCTTTCTATGGCTTAATTATACTCCTCATATTGCTTAATATAAATGGTTATAAGTGCAAGATAGAGGGGGCTATTTCTGTCCTGAGAGCAAAAAAACACCTCAGCAGTACTGCTGAGGTGTTTAATCTTATTGATTCTTTTCCTTATGAGCCTGGTATGCTTCAATATCGATGGCTCCGATGGCAACCATTCGCTCTGCCCAGAGCTGCAATGTTTCCACGGTAATTGATATACGCTCCAGCTCCTCCTGAATGTTAACAAAGTCGGCAATTTCGTCGCCTTTGATCTCACCGTCTGCAGTGATCTCAATGAGACGGTCCTTGCGCTTCTGAATGGAGTTAAGTGAGGCAAGAATTTCAAGCACTATCTGAGACAGGTCCTTGACCTTGATCTCAGGCACGTATTCCTGTCCTATGGGACACGTTGTGGAGCAATAGTGGTTGCAGAGACGGGGCTTTTTGTAGGCTGCGGCCATTGCAAGAATCTCATCGGGATGAGGAAGAGATTTTTCGCTTTCTATTTTTTCAATACGCTCCGGGGAGATCCATCCAAGTAATTCGCTGGCTTTTTCTCTGGAAAGACCGAGCTCCTCGCGGAATAACTGATACTGTGTTTTATTGGCTTTTGTAGATGCGCGTCCCATGAGGGTGCCTCCTATGAAATACAGTTAATTATAAATCAATCATAACATAAACAGGCGCCGAATTCAACATATACAAAGGAAAACATCAGCGTTCACTGCTCACTGAATCAGTTCTTACATTCTGCAAGCTTGCGTACGAATTCCGTTATTTCGTTGCCGATACGCGTCAGCTCTTCTAAAAATTCCTTGGCAGTCATGCGGGATATTCCCGAATGCACTGCGGAGAACTGCAGAAGCCTGTCGTTCGTTACCATTCGTATGCTGTAATCGGGACCCAGCTCGTGCATTATTCTTTCAATGTACGTATCAGCAGTTTCATCGGCTTTGGTAAATACAACCTTGTAGCCATCGTGCATAAATTCCTCTCCCTTGCCATCCTCAACGAGATAGGCATCGAAGACAAGAACAAGCTCAGTTCTTGTATAAGCAACGTAGCTGCTGAGTATGTTCATAAGATCCTCGCGAGCCTTTTCAAGGTTATACGCAGCGGTGCTCTTCAGCTCATCGTCGGTGTAGATAAGGTTGTACCCGTCGATGATAACCATGTTTCTATGGGAACGTATTATTTTTGACTTGCGGGGCTTCTCTTTGGTGTTGTCAAAGGACATCCGCTTGGGTTCACTGTAGCGCTTGCGTCTGACGGGTCCGTAGGTGCGTAGCATTATTGCCTCAAGCTCCTCGTCGCTTATGCTGTATTTGCGCGCCAAGGTGGAAACTCTTGGTATTATAGCCGTGCCTTCGGGGGAATCCTTTATGCTGACGTCGATATGCTTGTAGCTGTCCACCTCGCTCCAATGCACAGTAAAGCCTGCACCGTGTGCACAAAATACTGAATGGGGAGGGTTGTCGATATCTGCCTCGGGATCGTAGCCTGACTCTGCGACGATCTTTTCCTGATCGTGGCAGGGCTCATAGCCGTCTGATGTGCAGAAGAGTCTGCCTTGTCCGCGGGTGTAGGAAATTACTTCTCTTGGATAATCGTGAATAGTGGCAACAGGTGCTGTTCCTGATATTACGGTGTTTTCCGTATCCGAGTATTCAAGCTCAAAATTTGCAAAGCGGGCCTGCAGGTCGGACATGGCTCTGCCCACGCAAGAGCTTGGGATCTCAAGTCTGAACTTGTAATATGGCTCAAGCAGCACACATCCCGATTTCATAAGTCCGTGTCGCACTGCTCTGTACGTTGCCTCTCGGAAGTCACCGCCCTCGGTGTGCTTTAGATGGGCCTTGCCCGCTACAAGAGTTATCTTTGTATCGGTAAGGAGAGCACCCGTGAGAGTTCCTCGGTGGTCTTTTTCGTAAAGATGGGTAAGGATCAGCCTTTGCCAGTTAAGATCAAGCATATTATCGGGCAGGTTTGTGTCAAATATCAGTCCCGTACCCTTAGGCTGAGGCTCAATAAGCAGCTGTACCTCCGCATAATGGCGCAAAGGCTCAAAGTGACCGACACCGATAGCTTTTCCCGCGGCCTTTTCTTTATATAATATTTTTCCTTGACCAAGGGTGCAATCAATTGAAAAACGGTCGCTGATAAGCCTTTTTATAAGCTCGGTCTGTACCTCGCCCATGAGGCGCACTTCTATCTGTGAAAGCTCTTCGTTCCACATGAGGTGAAGCGAGGGCTCTTCCTCCTCAAGCTCCTTGAGCTTCGGGAAAAGCACTCGTGTATCGCACTCGGGAGGAAGGTGAATAGCATAGGAAAGTACAGGCTCGAGCAATGGCTTTTCAGTATCCTGCTCAAGTCCAAGGCCCTGACCTGCATAGGAAGAGGAAAGGCCGATAACCGCGCAGATCTCTCCTGCTGAAGCTGAATCGGTCTGCTCAAACTTATCACCTGAGTAAAGTCTTATCTGGCTGACCTTTTCTGTGATACGGGCGCCCTCCTCCGAAAGATAGCATATCTCATCGCGGGCGGAGAGTGTGCCGCTGGTTATCTTCATATAAGTCAGTCTTGTAGAGCCGATATGTGAGATTTTATAAACCCTTGCGCCGAAAGCATCGTTGTCATAGACGGGTGACAGGGTGTATTTGTCCAGAGTGTCAAGCAAAAAGTCAATACCCTGCATTCGCAAAGCAGCGCCGAAAAGGCAAGGGAATAGCTTGCGGTGGCTGACAAGATATGCTATATCCCCGTCGTCAATACCGTCTCCCGCAAGAAAGCTTTCCATGAAATCCTCGTGAACGAATGCTAATTTTTCGAAAAGCTCATCCTGTTCCTGTGCCTCAAGAAATCCAACGCATAAAGGGGAGAGAATGGTTGAAAGATCCTTTTCAATATCTTCCTTCAGCTTTATCGAAATATCGCACTTGTTAACGAAAATAAAGGTGGGCACACCGTAATGCTCAAGCAGCTGCCAAAGGGTACGGGTGTGATTCTGCACACCGTCTGAGGCGCTGATAACAAGTATCGCATAGTCAAGAAGGGAAAGGGTGCGCTCGGTCTCCGCAGAAAAATCTACGTGCCCGGGAGTATCAAGGAGGATAAAATCACAGTTTTCGCTTGAAAAACGTGCCTGCTTTGAAAAGATAGTGATACCGCGCTCGCGTTCAATGGTATTTGTGTCAAGATATGTGCTTTTATGATCCACTCGCCCCAGGGTTCGGATTCTTCCCGATGCATATAGCAGAGCCTCGCTGAGAGTGGTTTTACCGGCATCAACGTGAGCGAGAATGCCTATAGTGATCTTCTTTTTCACAGCGCTTCCTCCTTTCGTGAATTTGTTTTATTATATCGTATTATATTTGGTTTTTCAATATTTAAAGTTTCAGTAGAAAAATATTTTCCGTTAAGGTTGTTTCAATATATAACTGAATAATGTATAATACAATCAGAAAGAGAACGTGCACGCCTTTTTCAATTCAATATTGAAAGGAAATGTAAAGATAATGACAGTTGGACAGAGAATAAAGGCTTTCAGAAAAGAGAAGGGCTTTTCCCAGGCAGAGATTGCAGAAAAAGTGGGTGTTTCCGTACAGACCGTATCAAAATGGGAGTGTGATGCTGGAATGCCCGATATATCTCAGATCGTTCCCCTTGCAAAGATTCTTGAAACCTCAACTGATGCAATACTCGGAATGATCGGGGACGAGGAAGATGATATTGCCAAGACCATGCACGAGATCGATGAGATCAGAAATGGAGCGCGTAACAATCAGTCCTTTGGAAATCGTGATTGTGACAAATCGCTCCGTTGCTTTGAGGTGCTGGAGGCATTTGTAAATAAGTATCCTCTCAATTATCTTATGCTGATTCGTGCCGCTCTCTACGGAATCAGCGTAATGCGCGCTGCCACTCGTGGTATGTTTCCCGAAATGAGCGAGAAAACGAAGAATGGCATCTATTCAAAGACCGAGAGGTTTTTGAGAACGGTAGTTACTTATTGTCCCAATATCGGATTCAAAAAAGATGCAAAGATAGATCTTATGGAGCTGTATTCTGCCACCGGCGAATACGATAAGGCGTACAATGAATGTAATGATCTCGGACATGAAGATCAGGTATATGCAAAGTACAGAATTGCTATGGCAGCAGGTAATTGTGACGACAGACTTGAGTATGCTAAGGAATTTTTCGAGCATACTGCAAAACATATGATGACGGGCTTTTATTGCCTGACGGGAGCTCATTCCGTATTTGGTGAAGACAACCGAGACAATGCAATTGTCGTATTTGAAAAAATGGCTGAATTTTGCGATTATGCAATGGAGTTTTGCCCCGTTGAAATGCTGTATCACAAGAGATATCCCCTGTATTGCATTGCAAAAGAGCATCTTCGCCGCGGGGATTTTGAAAACTGTGTAAAAACCGCAGAGCGCCTCGCCGACGTATGTGTTGAGTTCTACAAAGCATATACGGAAACCGGACTGGCAGTCAACGAGAACTTTTTTAATCACAGTAATTTTAAAGGATCTCGCATAGAGACTCCCGAAGAACTGAAAGAAGCACTGCTCTGGGATATGGTAAGGTGCTATGATGAATGCGCCGATAAAGAAGGAAACCCTGTAGTCACCGATCCGAGATTTATTGCCGCAAGAAAGAAAATCGAAGAGCTTTGATAAGCTCTCCTCCTGAAAATACACGCAAATAAAGGGGCCTCACGGCCCCTTTTTAGTGTTTATTTTATCATAGCTTTGACTCGTTCTGCATTATCCTTTGTTATTTCAGCGTCTATCTCAAGACCTTCATTTTTGTAAAGATTTGCAAGTTCAAGCCAAATGTTGTGTGCTTTTTCGTAGTCGCCTATAAATGCTTCGTAGCACCAAGCTATGTTTCTAAGGCCAATGTGTCCCTCGGGTCTGAGCTTTTCTGCTGTGTTATAGCACTCTAACGCTTCATTGTAACGCCCGTAATGTTGGTGAGTGGCTCCCAGATGAATATAAAGAGCATTATTATCGGGAAAAAGCTCAAGAGCCTCTTTTGCAGTTGATTCAAGTTCTTCAAAACGGTCGCAATAAAAAAGTCCTTCGCAAAGAGAAGACCATTCCCAGGGATTGGTTATGTCCTTTTCTACTCTTTCTTTGAGATAGGGAATGAGCTCATCATATCCCTCACCGCTTTCGTAATTGATCCTCGTTTTGAAATCAAGGGCAGTGTAATATGAATTGGGATCCTCGGTGTAATCTCTTGAAAGCACCTTTTCATACCATTCAAGAGCTTTGCGTCTTGCGTTAATATACATCAAATCATTAAGTAATGCATAGTTGTACATATCACGCATTGTCATCGTACCGGCGTTCATCATCTTACGAAATTCGAACTCTGCGGCAAGAAAATCCTCCGGCAGATCTGTTTTTTCATATACTGTTACAAGTCTTTCTGCATAATTTCTGTATGCAACGGAATTTGATTTATAAAAATCATCGATTGTAACGCAGTAAAGTTTAGCTATTTCGGGAAGACGGAGTACATCGGGCAGAGCACTGTCGCATTCCCATCGTGAAACGGTCTGCACGGTAACACCGAGACTTTCTGCCACCTGCTCCTGAGTAAGCTTTTTCTGAAGTCGGAATTTTCTGAGATTTTCGGAAAATATAGTAGACATTAATATAACCTCTTTTTAATGTATTAGAAGCTTCTGTCTGTATTTTAACTAAAAAAACGTGATATGTCCATATCACGTTTTATGATGTTATTCTCATTTTGTGTTAAGTTTATATTTTTAATGTTTTCTATCAACAATTATAGTTTGGTTTCATAAGATAGATTAAAAGACATCGTTGGGATGGTAATGGTACAATATGAATGCTATAATATATAAAAAAGGGGGTGAACTTGTGAGAGAATATTTAGTTGCTGCTACTGTTTATCGTGATTTAAAAGATCATATTAGGGATGTGGGGGCACATGCTTTAGAACTCAATGTATGCACATCTATTAAGTCAATAAAATGTAATAGTTTAAAAGAGATTCCGGATATATTTTTAAATAATTACGGTGATGAGATCGATGCGTTGTGTAGAAAACCGGTATATTTTTATGTAAAGACGGAAAAAGGATGGGAGAGAATTACTGATAAAAATAACTGCCAATAAAGTTTGTGCAAAAGATTTGTCTAACTATTTACAGCCGGTAACCGGCGCTCGGTTCAAATCTTTCTCAGGCAAAAAGAAAAGCAACCCGATTGGGGCAGCTTGAGTTTATTGTATCTAGCAATGCTTCGCATTGCGTCGCACTGTTGGCGTTACCGCATCATACTTCGCAAAAAGGATTTTGCTCGTATTCTGCGACGCCTGCCACTCGTTCGCCTCCCTTCATCTCGCACTGCGAGCGGTCGGCTCACTCCCTCACGCGCCTCCGGCGCTCGGTTCAAATCTTTCTCAGGCAAAAAGAAAAGCAACCCGATTGGGTTGCTTTTCTTTTTGGCGGAGAAGGAGAGATTTGAACTCTCGCGCCGGTTAACCCGACCTACACCCTTAGCAGGGGCGCCTCTTCGGCCAACTTGAGTACTTCTCCGTATTGTGCCGAATGTAATATTAAATTCAGACAAACTGGCGGAGAGAGTGGGATTCGAACCCACGGCTCCCTCGCGAGAGTCACCGGTTTTCAAGACCGGCTCCTTAAACCGCTCGGACATCTCTCCGTAGAGAAAATAGTATTGTCTGCAACGAATATATTCTATCACAAATAAACGCCTTTGTCAAG
>JAZUAR010000059.1:0-4830 GCA_045638055.1 Candidatus Avispirillum sp. | reverse complement strand
TATAATGTAATAGTCTATATGTAAAGAGGGAAAATAAGATATTATCTCATTAAAACATATATTATGAGGTTATATCTTATGTTAAAGTTAAGAGTATTAGAGCTTCTCGAAAAAAACGGGAAAACAAAATACTGGTTATATAAGCAACTTGGAATGAGCTATCAGAATTTCAACAAAATGGTAAATAATGAAACCAAATCTATAAGGTATGAAAATATCGAAACTTTGTGTTTGCTTTTCAACTGTACACCAAATGAACTTTTCGAATTTACCGAAGAAATATAATAAGATTAAATGCTGAGATTAAGAGATTTGAGAGAAGATAACGACCTGACACAACAGCAGTGTGCCAAAATTGCAAATATCAGTAAAAATTCATACATAAGATACGAGAATGAAGAAAGGGCAACTCCGCATACAGTAATTGCCGAGTTCAGTAAATATTATAACGTTTCTTCCGATTACATTCTCGGTCTCATAGATACACCTAAAAAGCTGTATAAATAAAAGGCAATGTGAGTAAAACAACATTGCCTTTTTTCTTATTCTATTATTCCTCCGCCGACAACCATGTCGCCGTCGTAGAATACTACGGACTGGCCGGGGGAGATGGCGCGCTGTGCCTCATCGAAGGTGACCTTTACGGTGTTATCCCCTGTGGGTGTGACGGTGCAGGGGGTCTGCACAGCTCCGTAGCGTATCTTCGCTTCAAGGCGGATAGGCGCTTCAAGTCGATCAAATGCTATCCAGTTAACAGAATGGGCGGAAAGCTCCTTTGCAAAAAGACCTTCATTGTCGCAAAGAATGACCTTGTTTTCCTTGGCATCCTTGGCTTTAACGTAAAGAGGAGCGGGAAGTGCAAGGCCGAGGCCGCGGCGCTGACCGACGGTGTAGTGGATGATTCCCTTGTGTCTGCCCTTAACGGTGCCGTCCTCAAGAACGAAATCGCCCTCGGGGAAGCAAAGACCGGTTTCCCGCATGATAAAGGATGCGTAATCGCCGTCGGGAACGAAGCAGATGTCCTGACTTTCCTTTTTTCTCGCGTTCTCAAGCATTGCCGCCTCTGCCGCCGCTCTTGCCTCGTCCTTTGTCATTGTTCCGAGGGGCAAAATCAGCCTTGAGAGAGCGCGCTGGGAAAGAGACCAAAGAACGTAGCTCTGATCCTTCTTTTCGTCGGCGCTCTTGTAGAGAAGGAACCGACCGTTCTCCTCTTTTATAACAGAGTAATGGCCCGTTGCGATCTTGTCGTAGCCAAGCTCAAGAGCGCGGTCAAGGAAAAGACCGAATTTCATTGTTTTGTTGCAAACGATGCAGGGGTTGGGCGTTGCCCCCCTTTTGTAGGTTTCGATAAAGTCGGAAATTACGTTATCGTAAAATTCCTTTCTCATATCGAAAAGAAAAAAGGGAATACCGAGGCGCTCTGCCGCCGCACGGGCATCGGGTGCGGGATCGTCGCCGCATCCGTCGGGGCAAAGGCGCATAGTTGCGCCGCCAACATCGTAGCCTGAATTTTTAAGAAGAGCCGCAACAGCTGAGGAATCAACGCCTCCGCTGAGGGCAACAAGAATTTTTTCTTTCATGTATTATGACGCAAAGGGCTTTTTTGTAAAAAAGTCCTCTGCACTCCCAAAAAACTTTAAAAATGGTATAGCTGAATAGTACAAGGCAAAAGTCGCAGGGCATAGCCCTGCGGCACCAAAGGTGCCTCGCCCCTGAAAAATCATTGAAAAATGAATGTATTCATTTTATCAATGTTTTTTCATTACGGGCCTTTTGCCTTTTTGTTTCTTTGTCTTATTGAAGTTTCTTTGCTACTTTCTTTCCAAAGAAAGTAGAGTAACTCCTTACAACAGGAATTTTAATTTAAAAGAAACAGGGCTGTTCATTCGAACAGCCCTTGTCTGCTTAATCTTAGTCACAATGGCAGCAGTGAGAGCAGCTGCTTTCCTTGAACATTTCGGGATCGTATTCGATGCCGTTCTTGTCGTAATAATCCTTAACAGCCGCCTTAACAGCCTCCTCTGCGAGAACAGAGCAGTGGATCTTAACTGCGGGAAGTCCGCCGAGAGCCTCAACAACTGCGCGGTTTGTAAGCTCGAGAGCCTCGGAAAGGGGCTTGCCCTTGATGAGCTCTGTTGCGATAGAGCTTGTTGCGATAGCAGATGCACAGCCGAATGTCTTGAACTTAACGTCTGTGATGATATCGTTCTCGATCTTGAGATATATCTTCATGATATCTCCGCACTTTGCGTTACCTACCTCGCCGATACCGTCAGCATTTTCGATCTCGCCTACGTTGCGGGGATTTGTGAAATGCTCCATTACAAGGGGAGAATAATTCATTGCCATAATATTTTTACCTCTGTTTCTTGTTATTTTAGTAGATCCGTTCGACTTCGCCGCCCGCGTCATTCTGAGCGGAGGTGGCTCGTTTGCGAGACACCGTAGTCGAAGTTTTGCGTAGCAAAACCGCGGAGCGGAATCTCGGGCGGCTACGCTCAGGATGACAGACAGGCTGTCAGTTCTTTTCTTTCATCATATTTTCCCAAACGGGGGACATTGCGCGAAGGCGCTCAACTACGCCGGGCACCTTTTCGATAATGTAGTCTGCCTCTTTTTCTGTTGTAAGCTCGGAGAAGGAGAGACGGAGAGAGCCGTGTGCGATCTCGTGGGGAAGACCGATTGCGAGAAGCACATGGCTGGGGTCAAGGCTTCCGGATGTGCAGGCGCTACCGCTGGATGCGGCGATACCGAACATATCGAGCATAAGGAGAAGGCTCTCGCCCTCGATGCCCTCGAAGCACATATTGATGTTATTGGGAAGTCTCTTCTCAGCGCTTCCGTTAAGGAAGGAATAAGGAATCTTTGAAAGAGACGCGATAACCTTATCGCGAAGAGCGGAAACTCTCTGCTGATACTCGGGAAGATGAGCACAGGCATCCTCAAGAGCTACTGCCATTCCCATGATAGCGGGGAGGTTTTCTGTGCCTGCGCGCTTGCCCTTTTCCTGTGCGCCGCCTGTGATGAGGGGCTCAAGGAAGATGCCTCTCTTGCAGTAAAGTGCGCCGATACCCTTAGGACCGTGGAACTTGTGAGCTGCGAGGGAGAGCATATCGATGTTCATTTCATCGATATTTACCTCGATGTGACCAACAGCCTGTACAGCGTCGGTGTGGAAGATAACCTTATTTTCGCGGCAAACTGCACCGATCTCGGCGATGGGCTGAATGGAGCCGATCTCGTTGTTTGCAAACATTACTGTAACAAGGCAAGTATCGGGGCGGATAGCCTCGCGAACCTGCTCTGCAGTAACAAGACCTTCCTTGGAAACAGGAAGAAGAGTTACCTCATAGCCCTGCTTTTCGAGAGCCTCAAGAGTGTGAAGCACTGCATGATGCTCGATAGCTGTGGAGATGATGTGCTTTTTGTTCTTCTTTGCACCGAGGTGAGCGGCAGAGATGATTGCCTGATTGTCTGCCTCGCTTCCGCCTGATGTGAAGATGATGCCCTTTTCGTCACAGCCGAGGCACTTCGCGATTCTCGCTCTTGCATCAGCGAGAGCATCAGCCGCGGTCTGGCCGTAGGTGTGGAGGCTGGAGGGATTCTGATACTCCATGCCGTAGTATTTTATCATTTCCGCCAGCGCTCTTTCGGAGATAGGAGCGGTAGCGGCGTTATCTGCGTAAACCTGCATAGTTTTTTCCTTTCAATTAGGATTTTTATCTATTTTAACACCTTAGTATATCATTTTAAAAAAATCGTGTCAATGAATAATTTGATAATTTCATACATTAATATATATTTTTTCTAATTCTTCCTTTTTCTATACCACAAATCGGCCTGAATGGGTAAATAATCGGTAAAATCTTTAAGGAATAGTGGAAAATAAGGAGAGGTAGTGATATAATTAAGTAAACAAAAAACCGAAAGGAAAATATAAAAATGAAAAAGAAATTACCCGTAGCCATCGTCATCGGTGCAGTTGTAGCTCTTCTTGTTGTGATCGTTGGTCTCAATTGCTTCACAATCGTTCAGGCAGGTCACACAGGCGTTGTCGTAACTCTCGGTAGAGTTAACGAAAACGTTCTTCAGGAGGGTCTCCACTTCAAGATACCCTTCGTTCAGCAGGTTATTATGATCGACAACCGTATCACAAAGCTTGAGGTCAGCACAGAGGCATTCTCCAAGGACCTTCAGACTGTTGCAACAACACTCGCTATCAACTACCGCGTTGATACATCCAAGTCCTACTCCATCTACAAGAATATCGGTAAGGACTATGAAACTGTCCTCGTAACTCCCGCTGTAAACGAGGTCCTCAAGGCAACCACAGCTCTTTACACAGCAGAGGAAAGCGTAACAAACAGAAGCCTCATCTCCGAGGGCCTTGTTACAGGTCTTAATGAAAAGCTCAACGAGATCGGACTTTATATCACAGACGTTAATATCGTAAACTACGATTTCTCCGAGGCTTATATTAATGCTATCGAGGAAAAGCAGGTAGCACAGCAGAAGCTTCTCAAGGCTGAAACAGAAAAGCAGACAGCTATCACAAACGCAGAGGCTGAGGCGGAAGCGCTGAAGATCAAGGCACAGGCAGAGGCTGAGGCAAACGCTATCGTTGCTGCATCCATCACAGACGCCCTCGTTGATTACAATAAGATCGAAAAGTGGGACGGCGAGCTTCCTCAGGTAACAGGCGGATCTACTATCGTTGATCTTACTGAAGAGGAAGGAAATTAAGAAGAAATATGCGGGGGCTTTTTTGTAAAAAAGCCCCCAACCCCCTAAAAAAGTTTATAAAAAAATGGCTATGGGTTTTCCCGTAGC
>JAZUAR010000058.1:0-5454 GCA_045638055.1 Candidatus Avispirillum sp. | reverse complement strand
CGTAATCCTTATATTCGGGAGCCTGCTCACTACAGATCGGCATCGCATGAGGACAACGAGTGTGGAACCGGGAGCTCTTGGGGGGATTTGCGGGGGAGGGTATATCGCCCTTTAAGATGATTCGGTTCATCTTTACGTCGGGATCGGGATGGGGGATAGCGGAGAACAGAGCCTGTGTATAAGGATGGAGGGGCTTTGAGAAGATGTCCTCCTTTGTTCCGAATTCCACCATTGAGCCGAGGTACATAACACCGATCTTATCGGAGATATACTTAACTACGGAAAGATCGTGAGAAATAAACACGTAAGTGAGTCCAAGATCATTCTGCAGCTTTTTAAGAAGGTTGATGATCTGCGCCTGAATAGAAACGTCAAGAGCAGATACGGGCTCGTCACAGATAACGAGCTTGGGGTTAACGGAGAGTGCGCGGGCGATACAGATTCTCTGGCGCTGACCGCCGGAGAACTCATGGGGATAACGCTCGAAATAGTAGTCGCGAAGACCGCACTTATCCATGAGATCGAGAACGTAGTCCTTGACCTCAGCCTTGGGAACGATCTTATGAACCTCAACGGGCTCGGAGAGGATACCGCCAACGGTATCTCTGGGGGGAAGGGATGAATAGGGGTCCTGGAAGATGATCTGCATCTTCTTGCGGATCTCTCTCATCTGGTTAGACTTAAGGTCTGTAATATCCTGACCCTCGAAGATGATGCGACCGCCTGTAGGCTGGTGAAGCTTGAGGATTGCGCGACCGAGAGTGGTCTTACCGCATCCGGACTCACCAACGATACCGAGAGTCTCACCTGCCTTAAGGGTGAAGGAAACGTCATCAACCGCAACAAGCTCCTGTGTTACCTTACCTGTGAGAGTCTTCTTCAGGGGGAAGGTCTTACGAAGATTGCGGACTTCAAGGATCACTTCGGGATCATAATTTTCAATTACTTTTTCATCAGCCATTGTTCTGATCCTCCTCATAGAGATGGCAGGATACGTAGTGAGTGGGGCTTACCTGAACCATGCCGGGGTAATCGCCGGAGCACTTCTTTACGCATCTGTCGCATCTTTCCTTGAAATAACAGTGGTTAGGCATATTCACGGGGTTAGGAACGTTACCGGGAATATTGAACAGCATATCGCTGTCGGATTTAAGTGTGGGCTTGGACTTCTGAAGTCCGATTGTATAGGGGTGCATGGGGTTGTGGAAGATCTCTTTTGCAGTACCCTGCTCGATAACCTTACCTGCGTACATTACAACAACGTAGTCAGCCATCTCAGCGATGATACCGAGGTCGTGAGTAATGAGCATGATAGAGCCGTCGATCTTATCCTTAAGGTCACGGAGAAGGTCAAGGATCTGAGCCTGGATAGTAACGTCAAGAGCAGTTGTAGGCTCATCTGCGATGATGAGTCTGGGGTCTGCGGCAAGAGCCATAGCGATCATAACTCTCTGTCTCATACCGCCGGAAAGCTCGTGGGGGAATGCAGCGTATACTCTTTCGGGAGCTGCGATTCCTACAAGGTTGAGCATTTCCATGGATTTTGCCTTAGCATCATCCTTTGTGGCGCCCTTCTTATGAATGAAGGTAACCTCATCGAGCTGCTGACCGATGGTGAATACGGGATTCAAGCTCGTCATAGGCTCCTGGAAGATCATAGCGATCTGGTTTCCGCGGATCTTATGGATATCGCGGATAGGCATCTTTGCAATATCGTAAACCTTTTCGCATCCGTCCTCTTCCTTGGAAGCGAAGCGGATCTCACCGGAATAGATCTGACCTGTAGGGCCCTGGAGAAGTCTCATAACAGACATGCTTGTTACGGACTTACCGCAACCGGACTCGCCTACGATACCAACAGTTGCATTCTTGGGAATATTGAGAGAAACGCCGTTAACAGCCTTAACAACGCCCTGCTCAGTGAAGAAGTAGGTGTTGAGATTATCGATCTCGAGGATATTTGCCTTATCGTGCATTTCGGTAATATACTCAGACTCATCGCACTTACGGTTCTTATACTTCTCAAGGCGCTTCATAACCTTGTTGTTTTCCTTTGCGATCTGTCTGATTTCCTTACCGCTGAGGTAATTCTTATTCTTTGCCATTTTCAATTACCTCCTTGCTTTGGGGTCGAGGGCATCACGAAGGCCGTCACCGATGAAGTTGAATCCGAGAACGGCGATTACGATACAAACGCCGGCAGGAACCCAAACGTTCAGGTAGTGCTGAAGGATGTCCTGGTCAGTTGAAATAATATTGATCATAGTACCCCAGGCAGCATAGGGCGCCTTAACACCGAGATTAAGGTAGGAAAGGGTTGCCTCATAGAGGATCATGCTACCGAGAGAAAGGCTCATTGATACGATGAGCTGGGGCATTACGTTGGGAACGAGGTGCTTGAAGATCTTTCTGAATGTGGAGTAACCCATAGCCTCAGCAGCAACCATATATTCCTGCTCACGGAGAGAGAGGATCTGTCCGCGAACGAGACGGGCTGTGCCGGGCCAGGAGATGAACGTCAGATAGATCATGAGAAGATAGATTCTGTACTTCTTATCGATATCGGATGCATCAAGGATGGTACTGATGATAAGAAGGATCGGGATACCGGGCAGACAGATGAGGACGTCACAGACACGCATGATGATGTTGTCGATAACGCCGCCGAAGAAGCCTGCAAGGCCACCCATGATAACGCCGAGGGCTGTGATAAGGAATACTGCAATGAAGCTTACAGTAAGGGAGATACGGCCGCCGTACATAAGACGAACGAAGATATCGTAGCCTTCCTTATCAGTTCCGAGAAGGTGCTCGGAGGAGGGAGCCGCAAGGGCGTTGTCCTTAAGATACTTTTCAGTAGTCTGGCGCATAGAGTACTCAACGCCGTCAACTGTATATGTAGTCTGGGAAACGGAGTATTCGGTCTTTCCGCTTTCGTCAAGCTCGATCTCGCCCCACTGTGTATAAACGAGGGGACCGACAAAGGAGAAGAGGAAAAGGCCGACAACCATTATAAGACCAACGATTGAGAGCTTGGAACGGAAAAATCTGCGAACTACCATTCTGGTAGGAGACATGAGGCGCACGTTCTTATCAAGAGGCACTTCATTGTCTTCAATTTTTTCAACAGCTTCGTTTTCAAGCTCTTCTGCTGTTTTGATTTCTTCCATTGTTGTGCCTCCTTTACTCAAGCTTTACTCTGGGGTCTACAAGTCCGTACATAAGGTCGGCAAGAAGTACGCCGAGAACGGAGAGAAGTGCAAGGAACATGTTGTAGCCCATGATGAAGGGGATGTCACCGCGGTTCATTGCATCGAGAGCGATGTTACCGATACCGGGGAGGTCGAATACCTGCTCTGTGATGATAGCACCGGAGAACAGGGAGGGGAGAAGACCTGCAAGGCTTGTTACAAGGGGAATGAGGGTGTTACGGAAAGCATGCTTATTGATAACAACCTTTTCGGAAAGACCCTTAGCGCGAGCAGTTCTGATATAGTCGGAGTTCATAACCTCCAGCATATTTGTTCTTGTCATTCTCATTCGTGCACCGATAGAGAGGATTACGATGGTGAGAATGGGGATGAACATATGAACGAAGTAGTCGCCGAGGAGCTGGATGCCTGTATAGGATGCAGTAGCATCAACAAGGCCGGAGGCGGGGAACCATCCAAGCTTCAAAGCGAGGAAGTCCTTCAGCATATTGCCGAAGAAGAAGGAGGGGAGGGAGATACCGATCATAACGAGAACGGTAACTACGTAGTCACGGAAGCCGTACTGATGAGTTGCGGCTGTGATACCGAGGGGGATCGCGATCATAAATTCGAAGATAGTTGCGATGAGGGCTATTGCAAAGGAGATTCCCATGTGCTCAAAGATAACCTGAGCTACGGGGAGTCCGTAAACAAAGCTTGTACCGAGGTCAAACTTTGCAAGGGCTCCGAGCCATGAGAAGTATCCCTTGAGGATTCCGAGAAAGCTGTCGTCGCCCAGTCCGTACATTGCATACATTGCATCCTGCGTTTCCTGGCTTACTGTCGCTCCTCCTCGGCTGATGGCGTCGATCTTTGACTGAATAAAATCGACGGGCATCAGACGAATGAGGAAGTAAATGATCATTGAAACGCCGAGAAGTATGAGTATGGACATCAACAGTCTTTTTATAATATACTTCAGCATTTTTTGTTTTTATGAATTAATTACTTAGCAAATTCAACTTCCCAGATACGGTCAAGGGGAGAGGAATAGGGGTTCATGTCGCTCTCCTCAGGAAGGCTGTCCTTATTGATAACCTTGGAGTTAAATGCATAGAGAACGCTTCTCTGGTAAACGGGAAGCTCGATAGCGAGGTCGAGGATCTGAGTCATAGCCTCCATGTAGAGCTCGCTTCTTTCTTCCTGGTCGTTTGTTTCACGAGCCTCATCGATAAGCTCGGAAAGCTCGTCAAGGATGTCAAGCTCTTCATCAGTACCGCTTGTCTTGAGGAAGTTGTAACCCCATGCAAGTGTACTTGTTGCTGTGGAATCCTTGTGGTAAACCTGGTAAAGGTCAGGGTCGAGAGCGCTGGACCAAGCTGCAGCCCAAACCTCGAGAGAACCTGTATTGATCTTTGTAAGAGCCTGTGTATCACAAACTACTTCAACTTCCCAGCCGAGCTCGTTAAGGAGAGCAGCTGCATCACGGAATACCTTGTATGTGGGGTGGTCCTGAAGGTTGGAGCCTGCGATTGTGAACTTGATCTTGAGGCTGGAGTCGCCTGCGGAAACGCCTGCCTCCTGCATGTACTGCTCAATGTAGCCAGTAGCAATTTCCTTGCTCCAGCCGTCTGCGGGGGGATACTCGAAGCCGTTGTATGTCTCATCTGTGCCTGTAGGATAAGCCCAGCTTACCTTGGACATAGGCCAGAAGATCTGCTCTGCTGTACCTGCACGGTAGTAGTCGAGAGCGAGGGATGTATCCATAGCGCACATGATAGCCTTACGGATATTGATGTCGTTTACCTTAGCTGCGTTGATACCAACGTAACCGTAACCGAGCTGGTCTGTTGTAAGAGTAACCATGCCCTTAGACTTGAGCTTGTCAAGCTTGTCATAGTTATCGTTTGTGAGAGCGGGGGAGATGTAGTGAACGTTGCCTTCCTCGAGAGCTGCGATAGCGTTCTGAGAGGATACAACCTGGTAACGGATCTTTTCGATCTTTGCGTTGTTGATGCCTTCGCCAACAGTCTCGAAGTTGTTGTTAGCCTTGAAGTATACAACGTTGTTTGTGAAGAATTCGCTTTCGGAGGGAGAATCGGAGTTCTTTGTGTCTGTTACCTTATAAGCACCAGCACCCATGGGGAGCTTGATGTTTCTTGTGGACTGGATGATCTCTGTCATGAAGTCGAAGGAAGCAAACTCAACGCCGAACTTATTGTTCTCGATGTCTACCTTAACCTTAGAGCCCTCGCCGTAGTAG
>JAZUAR010000057.1:0-1869 GCA_045638055.1 Candidatus Avispirillum sp. | reverse complement strand
GCATACCCATCTCTTTAGCTACTCTTGCTACTACGGGAGCTGCACCTGTACCTGTGCCGCCGCCCATACCTGTGGTGATGAACACCATATCTGCGCCGGAGAGAGCTGTCTTGATCTCCTCAAGGCTTTCCTCTGCGCTCTTTTCACCAACAGAAGGGTTAGAGCCTGCGCCGTGACCCTTTGTGATCTTATCACCGATTGTGATCTTATTTGTTGCAGCGGACTTCTGAAGAGCCTGCTTATCTGTATTGATGGCGATAAAATCTACACCGCGTACGTTAGATGTGATCATTCTTGTTACAGCATTGTTTCCGCCGCCGCCTACGCCGACTACTTTAATATTTACGCCACTTTCAAATGTTTCGTCAAGTTCAAAAGGCATTTTCAATAATCCTCCGTCTTTTTATTCGGCTTTCGCCTTGTCATTTTTCTTAAATTTCAGCTTACTTTTATGTATGAAACGCCGAAATAACACTACATACACACTATATAATATACTGTTTCTTTTATTTTTTCAAGTCTTTTTTGAAATTTATTTTATTTTTTTGCAAAAAATCCCCGAAAACGCCGTAAAACATACGGTTTCGGGAATTTTCGGCACTTGTCTGTATACCTTTGTTTATGCAATTGCAAAAGATTATTTCTCAGTCAACCTTCAGTCCCTCATCAACTACAACGCTTGTTTCGGACAGCTTTGTCACGTCGATGGTGGCTTTTATATCATTTTTGAACATTTCGTCTTTTAAGACCGCATCTGCGATCTTGAGCTTGGTTTCAAGATTTTCGTCATCGCCGAGTCTGATGATAAATTTTGAATCGACCGTCAGAACGATATTATATTTATCGCTGACGTCAAGGCTTCCCGCTCTCTCTGCGAGGGGAGAATCCATAAGAAGCGCGCACGCCTCGTAGATATAGCTATCGTCTCTGACAGAGGAAAACTCGGGTACAAGTCCTGCGGTTGCATTGCTGACGTCGGGGAGCTTCAGTTTTATGCAGCCCGTACCTCTTGCATCGATTTCAGTCACGGAGCTGAGGACGCGAAGAGAGGAGCTGAGCATTCTGTACTCACCGTAGAAGTCTGCATAGAATGTACTCTTCTCTTCTGTTATATTCATAACGATGGTTCCGGGGGGAGTTCTCTCGATATCCACCTCGGAAATTTCGGGGCATCTCAGGGTCATAAGCTTTGAAAGATCCTTTGAGGAGAAGGAGAAAAGATGATCTCCCTTGTGTACGCCCGATGCGATCACAAGATCCTCAGAGCTGTATGCCTCGCTTCCGACTGCCTTTATTTCCGTTATCACGAAAAGCAATCTGTAAACAACGACGCACATAACGATAAACACAGCAGCGATAAGACCGACAGAAACTGCCATATCTCTTATCTTTCTGAGGGTTCTCGCTCTCTTTGCCGTCTGCATTGCCTCGATCTGCTTTACAGATTCCGCAAACTTATCAGCCGCCGTCTGCTCGGGAGAAATATTCGGTCTTCTTCTGCGGTTATAAAATTCGCCATCGCCCTTTATATCCCTTTTGCCCTTCTGAGCATCGCTCATATTGTGGGGGCGGGGTCTTTTACCCTCGCGGATATCGTCGATAACAGTTCTTTCAAGGGGAGTTTTTCTCGGGGCCTGTCTCTTCTGACCTTGAGGCTGAGGGGCCTTTTTATCTGCATCCACGCGGGAGCGGAAGCTATCGTAATAACCTCTGCCGCCCTGAGGCTGGGGATTTGCAGGTCCTGCGCTTTGTGAAGGAGGCAGGGCCGCCTGAGGGTTATTCTTTTGCATTTCCAACAGCTTTTGCATTTTTTCGCTGTAATATTCATTTACTGATTTAGCCACACTGCCACCTCCTTTGCACCTTAGT
>JAZUAR010000056.1:0-16430 GCA_045638055.1 Candidatus Avispirillum sp. | reverse complement strand
GCCCTGCGGCACCTTTGGTGCCTTGCCCGCAAAAAGCAGTGAAAAATGAATTCATTCATTTTTCAGTGCTTTTTTGTTTCGGGCCTTGTGCCTTTTCGATTACTTTGTCTTTTTAAAGTTTCTTTGCTACTTTCTTTTCAAAGAAAGTAGCGTAACCCCTCCTAATTTATAGAAAATCAATTACTGCTATTATTAAAACCATGTTAAATTTGTAAATACTGTTGAAAGAGGGAGCATGTTGTGTTATACTATAGATTACCAAACAGCCAATCCACTTTTTAAAAAGGTATTATATATGGACATTGTACTTGCAGGTTGCGGTAAAATCGGAAGAACCATCATTGCCAATCTTACCGCCGAAGGCCACAGTGTGACCGCAATTGACGTTAAGGAAACCGCTCTTAATGCTGTTACCGATCTTTTTGACATCATAACAGTTGAGGGAAATGCGGCTGACAGCGATGCTTTAGCTGAGGCGAGCATTGAAAAGGCTGACCTTTACGTTGCAATGACAGGCAGCGACGAGATCAATATGCTCTCCTGCTTTATTGCAAAAAAGATGGGCGCTACAAACACGGTTGCCCGAATCAGAAACCCCGAATATAACGACCAGAGCCTTGGGCTTTTGCGCCAGTATCTCGAGCTTGAGATGGCGATAAATCCCGAGCTTCTTGCCGCGCGCGAGCTTTACAATATGTTGAAGCTCCCCTCCGCGGTTAACGTAGAGTCCTTCTCCCGCCGAAATCTCGAGCTTTGCGAGATCCGCCTGAAGGAGGAATCCCTTCTTTGCGGCATGCGTCTTATGGACATGAGAAAGAAGTACCCCGGACAGTACCTTGTCGGTATCGTTAAGCGCGGCGACAAGATATTCATCCCCGACGGTACATTTACCCTTGCCGCACACGACAAGATCGGTATCACAGCATCCCCCGTAGAGCTTCTTAAGCTTCTTAAGAGCCTTAACGTTACTCAGAAGCAGGCAAAGCGAGTTCTTATCGTTGGCGCAAGCAGAACGACCTACTATCTTGCAAACCTTCTTCTCCAGGGTAACACAGACGTTACCATCGTTGAAAGAGACATTGAGCGCTGCCGCACTATGAGCGAGACCCTCCGCGGTGCTACCATCATCCACGGAGACGGCGCTGACATTGACCTTCTTATGGAGGCAGGTCTTGAGCATACGGATGCCTTCGTTTCCCTCACGGGTATGGACGAGGAAAACATCCTTCTTGCTTATTCCGCCGCTTCAAAGAACGTTCCCAAGGTTATTTCCAAGGTAAACCGCGATGAGTTTGAGCTGATTGCGGAAAAGATGGGTCTTGACACCATCATCTCCCCCCGTAAGCTCGTTTCAGAGATCTTCGTAGGCTACGCAAGAGCCTTGAAAAACTCTGTTGGCAGCAAGGTTGAAACCCTGTATAAGCTTATGAACGGCGCCGCTGAGGCACTTGAGTTTGAGGCACAGGCCGACGCAAAGTATACTCACATCGCCCTCAAGGACCTTAAGCTTAAGCCCAATACCCTCGTTGCAGGTATCATCCGCGGAAGAAAGACCATCATCCCCATGGGTGATGACTGCATCCTCCCCGGTGATAAAGTAGTTATCCTTTCCGCAGGCAAGAAGATCAACGACCTTTCCGACATTGTTAAATAACCGTTATGAATCGCAAAAAAGTATTTTTTACTCTCGGTCAGCTTCTCGTTCTTGAGGCTGTACTGCTCTTGCTGCCGGCTCTGGTGGCTCTCATCTATCAGGAAAAAACAGGCCTCCATTTTCTTGTAACAGCAGGAATCGGTGCTGCCATCGGCGGCGCTCTCCTCTTTGTTTGCAGAAAGAGAAGCAACGTCATCTATGCTAAAGAGGGCTTCGCCATCGTTGCCCTTGCATGGGTAGTTCTCTCTGCTGTTGGCGCCCTGCCCTTTACTCTCAGTAACGAGATCCCCTCCTATATCGATGCGTTTTTCGAAACCGTCAGCGGCTTTACCACCACTGGCGCATCTATCCTAACCGACGTTGAAGCTCTCAGCCACGGTATGCTCTTCTGGCGAAGCTTTACTCACTGGGTGGGCGGTATGGGAGTTATCGTTTTCATGATGGCGATCATCCCCAGCGTTTCCGACAGGTCTATCCACATCATGAGAGCCGAGGTTGCAGGCCCCATCGTTGGCAAGCTTGTTCCCCGCGCTAAGGATACGGCAAGAGTTCTTTATCTTATCTATATCGCGCTGACTGCCGTTGAGGTTATCATGCTTCTTTTCGGAGGTATGTCCTTCTTCGACAGCCTTCTCCACTCCTTCGGTACAGCGGGTACCGGTGGTTTTGGCCTGAGGGGCGACAGCCTTGCAAGCTATTCTCCCTATTGCCAGTGGGTCATCACCGCTTTCATGATAATATTCGGTCTTAACTTCAACCTTTATTATCTCCTTCTCATCCGTCGCTTTAAGCCCGTTCTCAAGAATTTTGAGCTTTGGGTGTTCCTCGGAATCGTTGTTATCTCAACAACCGTTATCGGATTCAACATTTATTCCATATACGGAAACGTTGCGGATACCGCAAGAGTTTCCGCCTTCCAGGTGGCTTCCCTTATCAGTACAACAGGATATTCCACAGCAGACTTTAATCTCTGGCCCGGACTTTCCAAGGCAATTCTTCTTATTCTGATGTTCCTCGGAAGCTGCGCAGGATCAACTGCGGGCGGTCTTAAGATCGCAAGAGTTATTCTTCTTTTCAAGATGTTTCGAAACGAGCTTCGCCATCTTATCGCTCCCAAAAGCGTTAACTCCGTTAAGATGGAGGGAAAGCAGGTTGATACCTCCGTGCTGAAAAACGCAGGCAACTATTTTGCCCTCTACGTTTTCCTCCTCGGCGCGATCTTCCTTATTCTTTCCTTTGAGCCCTTCTCATTTGAAACAAACTTCACTGCAGCAGTTGCTTGCTTTAACAATATCGGTCCCGGCTTCGATGCCGTAGGCCCCAGCGCAAGCTTTGCGGCATACACTCCCTTCTCGAAGATCATCCTCTCCTTTGCGATGCTCCTCGGAAGACTTGAGCTCTTCCCCATGATCCTCCTCTTCTCCCCCAGACTCTGGAAAAAGTAAGAGGCAATTACAATAAAATGGCTATGGGTTTTGCCCATAGCCTTTTTTAAAACAATTAATGAAAAACACGGCGGTACAAGTCCGCAACTGAAAAAGCACCCTTACGGGTGCTTTTTTTAGTTTCCGAGCTGCTCGTTGATCTTTTTAACAAGGGCAATATTCTGCTCGTGCTCTGTAATTCCCGATGCAAAATATACCTTGCCCGCGTTATCGGTTATGAAATAATAATAATTCGTATCCGCAGGGTAAAGGGCGTATCTTATAGCACTGGCACTGGGGTTTGTGATAGGTCCGGGGGTAAGTCCCTTATAAATATAAGTATTATAAGGATGATCAAACTTATTATCCTCGGGAGTTATCTTATCGGGACGCTTGCCTGTTGCAATCTGAATCGCATAAACAGTTGTTGCATCACTTTCCATTCTGGGATAGTATGCAGGGTTTTTAAGTCTGTTGTGGAATACGGAGGAAACGTACATAAAGTCGCCCATTCCGCCCGCCTCCTTCTCAACGAGAGATGCGATAGTCAGAATCTCGTCCACAGTATATCCAAGCTCTTCCGCCTTGGTCTTGTAGTCCTCTACAAAAACCTCGTTGAAGCGCTTGAGAAGTCGCTTGATTACTGCTTCCTCGCTGGACGCCTTATAAAACTCATAGGTATCGGGGAAAAGATAGCCGTCCAGACGGTATGCGCGGTCCTTGCTGATCTCGCTTTTTTCAAGCTCATCAACAAACCAGAAATCAAAATCATAGTTGTTGATAACGTCGATATACTTTTCTCTCTTGCCGATGCCGTTTTCAACAAGAAGATCGATTATTTCATCGGTGGTATATCCCTCGGGGATAGTTACCCAGACAGTACCCGTCACCACCTGCTCCTTGAAGGCGTGGCGAAGGTCATCATAGCTCATTGCAGGTGAGATAGTATAATCTCCCGCAACAAAGGGACCCTTCTCTTTCTTATATCCGGCATACATTTTGAACACACCGGGGAAATTGATGATACCGTTTTCATGAAGAATATCTGCAATTTCGGAAACGGTTGCATCCTCGGGGATAGTTACGTCGATTGCCTCATCGCTCTTGACAAATGCAAAAACATCGTTGCCGACACGGATCACAGTTATGGAAATGAATACGGAAACAACAAGGACGATCACCATATACGCGATAGCCTTGACGATGCCTATCATCATATCTGCGCCCGCTTTTGCATTGTCATGATTATCCTTCTTTTCCGTCTTTTCCTTCTTTTCCTTTTTGGGCTGAGACTGCTTCGGCTCGTTTTGTGCCGCAATGGGAGGCGCGGGAGACTTGGGAGCGCGTGATACAGGCGCAGGAGCTACCATTGTTTCATTTCCCTCGGGGATAATCTCCGACGGAGCCGCTCTGCGCTGTCTGTAAGGAGAATCAGCATTCGGATTTTCAGGTCTCTGCGCTACGGGTCTGGGCTGAGGCTGAGGCTGAGGCTGAGGCTGAGGCTGAGGAGCTGCGGGGCGCTGAGCACCCTGCGAAGCTGCGGGACGAGGCGCACCCTGAGGGGGTGCGGGGCGGCGCTGAGGCTGAGGGTTTGCAGGACGGGCACCGCTTTGAGGCGCTGCGGGTCTTGCTCCCTGCTGAGGAGCCGCGGGTCTTGCTCCCTGCTGAGGCGCTGCAGGTCTGGGCGCTGCACTGCGATCAGGGGAAGCAGGTCTCTGACCACCGACGCTCTGAGGTCGTCTTACTGTATGAGGAGGCTGTGCCCCTGACGGGGGAGCCGCATTTTCTCTTCTTTTAGCAAAAAGATTTTCGTTATCTGCTCCGATGCCATCCGTTGAGGATGGGTTCATTCTTCTGTTTTCATCCATAAGAACACCGGCCTTTCCGTAAATGATTATTTACAACAAAAATGAAGCAACTGCCCAGAATGCGCAAAGTATAAGAAGCGTAGGAGACAAAAACGCCTGCATGAGAAGGGGCGGGTCTGCCGGCTTTACTCTTCTGATAAGGGGGGCAGGCTTATTCTCGACGCTGAAATCAAAATAAAGCTTTTCCGCCTTACTGAAAAACATTATTGCCGAGATAAGCATCACTAAAACAACTATAAACGTGAGAAGTATGATTCCTCCGCTGTGCTTTCCTGCGATTCTGTATATGTATTTTTCAAAATACAGAACAAAAAGGTTATTCATAACGTGGATGATAACCGTGGGCATGATGGAATCCGCCGCGCCTGCAGTTAAGGCAAGGACGATTCCCGTGAAGAAATAGAGGGGGAAGCGCACGGGAGAGAAATGGAGAAAGGCGAAAAGCACCGCTGAAAGAATGACCGCTGCAGCGCCGCCATACTTTGAATACTCAGCTCTGACTGCGCCTCTGAAAAGAAGCTCCTCAAGGATGGCGGGGAGAATCGCAAAGGTTACAGCGGCATAAATGCTGTCGCCTGTTGTATACTGAGTTATTGCCGTGTTTTTCGAGTCCATACCCGATGCGGCAAAGGCCTCGGGAAAGAGGGTGTACATAAGAAGGCTCAGCGCCATCGTTCCCGAAACTATAAATATGAGGGAATATACTGAAAGAGTTATATGCTTTGCCTTCATAAGACGAATACCCAGCTGTGCGCGGTACTCGTTTCCACGAAGAAGGCTGAAAAACACGAAGGGCAGACCTATACAGATGATCTGCAGAAATGCAAGGGTCAGATAAGGGCTTGCATCCCCGGATATTTTTGATATATCAAGATACTCTGCGGCACACATCATAGCCGCCACCACCGTTACGAGGGCGGGCGCCGCATGGATTCCTTTAATCTTCAATTGTTCTTTTCACCCGACTTTCGGTGATAATATAATCTGTTTTTTTATCGAATTCTTCTCTCGGGAGCCTCTCAGCAAGGCACTCTTCATATGCGATGCCGACGGAGCATCCCGAAAATCTTGCAAGAAATCTGTCGTAATACCCGCCGCCATATCCGAGACGGTAGCCGAAAGAATCAAAGCTGAGGGCAGGCACAAAACAGACAGCATTTTCAAGAGAGCACAGGGGAGCATCAATCTTTGGCTCCATTATGCCAAAGTATCCCTTTTCAAGGTCTGAAAAATCGGATACCTTGAAAAATTCCATGCTTTCGCGGTCAAGACAGCGGGGATAGCCTACGGTCTTGCCCATTTTCCACCCAATCTCAGCGAGAGGCGCAAGGTCTGCCTCGCTTCCCTTCGCAAAATACAAAAGCACGGTGTCTGCATTTTGAAATTCGGGGAGAGCGGCACATTTTTCGCATATCTCTCTGCTGTATTCGGGGGCTTTTTCCATGAGGGAATCCCTCACGGCTTTATATTTGTTTCGGAGAGAGCGCTTTTCTTCCATTATGCAATAACTGCATCAAGGATTTCCTCAGCCGCATCCTCGCCCTTAAGTACGGTGATAAGCTGAGCCGCAAAATCAACAGCGCTTCCTGCAGCGCGAGCAGTGATAATAGTGCCATCGCTGATAACGCCCACGTCAAAGTTGGTAGCGCCGATAAGCTTTTCCTCAAAGCCGGGATAGCAGGTTGCCATCTTGCCCTTGAGAAGTCCCTTTTCGCCAAGAATGGAGGGAGCAGCACAAATAGCCGCAACAAATGCGCCCTTGTCCATTGCACTGTCAATAAAAGCATTGACCTTTTCAGATGCCTTAAGGTTAAGAGTGCCGGGCATACCGCCGGGGAGGACTACCATCTCGATGTCTGCGCTCTCGGGAGAAACCTCGCACTCGCAAACGTCTGCTACAACGGTGATACCGTGAGCGCCCGTAACGTTTTTGCCGCCTACACCGACCGTTGTTACCTCGATGCCTGCACGGCGCATGAAGTCCACAGGAGTGAGAGCCTCTACCTCTTCAAAGCCTTCTGCTAAAAATACGTATACCATAAATTCCGCCTTTCTTTTTCTCTACTTTCTTTGAAAAGAAAGTAGCAAAGAAACTTTACACATGGGTTTATATATCGATTAAGTAATTGCGTAGCCGTAAACCAAAAGGGGAACGCCCGTCGGCGGGCGGGGAGATGAGATATGTTTACAGATAAGCTCGCTCATCTGTAAACATATCCTCTCTCCCATTGCCGTTTGATTTTCAAACGGCCCCCTTTTGATTTTTTAATCTTTTCAAAGTTTTTTGGGAGTGCACAGGACTTTTTTACAAAAAAGTCCTTTGCAAACAAATCACTCTATTACCGCTCTGATCTTATCGTTGATCTCCTCGATGGGGAGGAGTACGCCTTCGGGGGCGCAGTGGATCACCTTCCAGCCGTCCTTCTCTGCCGCAAAGAATGCCGCTTCGCTGCAACGGACAAGATAATCCTTATCCTTTTCGTGGATATCCATCTTCTGACCCGTTTCGGCGCTTCTGCTCTTTACGTTTGAGGAGGAGATCTCCTGATTCATTGCAAGAAGCACTACGCAGTCGGGGCGGGGGAGGCCTATCTTTCCAAACTCAAAATCATAGAGCCAGGAGAGGAATCCGTCCCACTCCGAGCGGTCAAGCTTTGAAAGCTGATGATAGGCGTTTGCTGTTGTATATCTTGTTGCAAGAACGATGCAATCCTCGTCCTCCACGTCCTTTTTCCAGTCGGTGACGTAGCTGATATAGCGGTCTGCCGCATAAAGCATAGATGCCGCATATCCGTTTGTATCGGAGGGGGACTCGCCAAGCTCGCCGCCAAGATACATTTCAACGAGGGATGCGCTCTTTTCGCCGTAGCAGGGGAAGGAAAGCTCGCGAACTCTCTTACCCTCGGCACGGAGACGCTCTGCCAGGAGCTTGCCCTGAGTAGTTTTTCCCGATCCGTCAAGGCCCTCGATTACAATAAATCTACCCATTATTCCTCGTCCTCTTTTCTGAGCTTCATTTCCATATAATCCTGCTTTGTTATAAGAAGCTGTCTCGGCTTCTGTCCCTCAGGGGCAGAAACGTAGCCAAGCTCCTCCATTTTATCAATGATCTTCGCCGCTCTGCCGTAGCCTACGGAAAGTCTTCTCTGGAGAAGAGATGTTGAGATCTTTCCGCTCTCAAACGCTACCTCGAGAGCCTGATCGATAAGGGGATCGCCGCCGTCCTGAGCGCCGTCGCCTGCGGGAAGTCCGCCGCCTGCGCTGCCGCCCTTCTTAACTCCGCAAAGAGCCGCCTGAGCCTCGATCTCCTTCATAACCACATCGGAATATTCCGTGCCGTTCTGGCAGTTGTTTGCCTTGATGAAGCTTACTACCGCGTCAACCTCGGAATCGGAAACAAACGCGCCCTGAACTCGCTGAGGCTTTGCCGCGCCAACGGGGTTGTAGAGCATATCACCGCGGCCGATAAGGTTTTCGGCACCGCTGCGGTCGATGATCGTTCTTGAGTCTACCTGAGATGCAACGGTAAACGCGATTCTGGAGGGGATATTTGCCTTGATTACACCGGTGATAACGTCAACGGAGGGACGCTGAGTACCGATAACAAGGTGCATACCTGCAGCTCGAGCCTTTGCCGCAAGGCGGGCAATAGATGTTTCAACGTCGTCGGGAGCTGTGGACATAAGGTCTGCAAGCTCGTCGATAACGATAACTATACGGGGCATATGCTCCATTTCGGGATCGTTTTCGGTTATCTTGTTATAGCCGTCGATCTCACGAACGCCAACAGACTCGATAAGTCCGAATCTGCGCTCCATTTCGTTAACAGCCCAGGTCAGTGAGCCTGCCGCCTTCTTAGGATCGCTCACAACGGGAACGAGAAGGTGGGGAAGGCCGTTATAAATGCTGAACTCAACCTTTTTGGGGTCGATAAGGATAAGCTTTACATCCTCGGGAGACGCCTTATAAAGGAGGGACACGAGAAGGCTGTTGATACATACGGATTTACCCATACCTGTCGCACCTGCAATAAGAAGGTGGGGCATCTTCTGGATATCCATAAGCACTGTGCTTCCCGCAACGTCCTTACCGAGAGCAGAGGAGATCTTTGACTTATGCTCAACGAAGGACTTATCTGCGATAAGGGAGCGCAGATATACTGTCTCCGCAGTCTTATTGGGAACCTCGATACCTACTGCCGCCTTGCCGGGGATGGGCGCCTCGATACGGACACCGCTTGTTGCAAGGTTAAGGGCAATATCGTCAACAAGGTTTGAAATAGACTTAACTCGGGTTCCGGGCTCGGGAAGAAGCTCGTAACGGGTAATTGTAGGACCGCGGGAAACGCCCACGATCTTTGTTCTTACGTTGAAGCTTGCAAGCACGCTGACAAGCTTTGCCGCATTATCGTGAAGCTCCTCGCGAACGTTCTGAGCCTTGATGGTTGTGGTGCCCTCTGAGAGAAGCTCGATGGGGGGATACTTATACTCGGGCTTGGGGATATCGATGGGAACCTGCTTTGCCTCGGGGGGGATGTCGGAAACAGGCTCTCTTTTTACCTCCAGAGGATCGTCGCCTGCATCCTCGTCATCATCGCCGAGGAAGGAATCTGCGATCTTATCAAGAATATCAGTATCAATAGGATCCTCAACGGGAGGCTTTTCGGGAGGAATTTCCTCAAATCCGTCGCCAAAGGGAAGATCGCCGTCATCGAAAACTGCGTTTTCTGCATCAAGCTCTTCCTTTGTCTTCTTTTTCTTCGCGTTTCTGATTGCTTCCTCATATCGCTCGCGCTCGATACGGGCTCTTCTCTCCTCGGGAGTTTCCTCCTCTACGGGAGCTACCTCCTCGGGGATAATATCATCGTCAACGGGAACGTCTGTATCAAACTTCGGCTTTTTCTTTCTTCCATCGGGAATTACGGGAACGGGGGGAGGCTCGGGAAGATATCCGTCGTCCTCGGGGATATAATCATCCTCAGGCTCATCCTCATATTCGTCCTCGATTATCGCTCTTCTTTCCTTTTCCTCCTGGATCTTTGTTCTCACAAACTGGAACACCTTCTTGGGGGTGAGACCGAGAGTGAGCATGATTCCGAGAAGCAGAAGGGCAATTACGATAACGTAGGATGCAGCAGATTTGAAGCAAACAAGGAAGGTATGTCCGATAAGACCGCCGACAACGCCGCCGCCCTTGATCTGGGCTCCTCGCTTGAACATCTCAATAACATTATAGCTGCCATTGGGAGAAATAAGCTCGAAAAGAACGGAAAACAGAACAGAGGATGCCATAGCTGAAACTGTTCTGATGCCGATAATATCGTCTCCCTTATCAAGAAGCTCGCTCACGCCTGCAAAAATAAGGAAAACAGGGATAACGAGAGCGGAAATGCTGAAAAATCCCGTCATTACGCTATAAACAAAGCCTGTAACAAGACCGGGGTCCTCTGCTCTTCCTGTGAAGAAACAGATTATGAGAAGGATAGCCGCAACGATAAGAAGGTATGGTACAGTCTGTCTCCAGATAGCTCTGTACTGCTCCTTTTTCATATTAGCGAGGCGCTGCTCTTCCTCAATGCGCTTTCTTGCCGCAGATTTAGTCTCGGGCGCAGTTTTCTTCTTTGCGCTATAGGACTTTGACGGCTGTTTTTTCTGGTCTTTTTTCTCTGCCATTTATTTTCAACTCCAAAAGTAAAATTCTTTATGCAATAACTCCCGCAAGGTGCGGAAATACTAAATATATATATAAATATTCATTATAATAATAGCAGATTTTTGAAAAAATATCAAGGGGGCAGACCCAAAACGCCCAAAAAAGGAAAAGATTATGACAGAATCGAAAAGAACCTTCAAGGACTTTATCATTTGCGCGGCGGTGGGGATTTTTGCGGGATTTATAAACGGATTTCTGGGTGCCGGAGGGGGGATAGTGCTGCTGTGGATACTGGGACGGATGAACCCCGAAAGTGGTGCGGACGCTGTACGCAACAATTTCGCATCCGTGGTCCTCACAGTGCTTCTTCTCAGCGTAGTTTCCGCCGTCACCTATTCCCACACCTCAAAGATAGACCACGTATCTCTGCTCACCCTTGCCCTCCCCGGAATGGCAGGAGGTATCGCGGGTGCTTTTCTCACAGACAGACTGAACACGAAAATACTGAAGCTCGCCTTTTCTGTGATCATCGTCATCGCGGGGATCAATATGGTTTTTTGATACACGCCCCCGACGATAAATCGGAGGTTGAAAGGAACTATGCAGAAACTTTTTTGAGAAAAAGTTTCTGCACCTTCAAAAAACTTTAAAAAGGGAGGATTATATAAACAGACCGATAAATTGGAGTTTAACGGATAAACGGAATTTGTGTTTCGTAGGGGCCGATGCCCTTCATCGGCCCGTTGCAGACGCAACGATTCGCAGTAAATATCGTTTCGTTCTTGTGCAGATGAGCGGGCCGATGTGGGCATCGGCCCCTACGGTTATCATATATTGTTTTACTTCAAACTCCGATTTATCGTACTGAATTATAAAACAAAAGCCACCCCGGTGGGGTGGCTTTTTCTTACTCTTCCTCGTTCTGCTTCTTGAGCATTTCGCGAATTTCGCAAAGAACGGAAAGCTCTGTTTCCTTGGGCTCTTCAGGTGCTTCTTCCTTCTTCTCTTCTTCCTTCTTCTTGAGGCTCTCAAGCTTCTTCTGTGTTGCTACCATTACGCGGAGAACAACGAAAATAGAAGCTGCGATGATGAAGAAATCGATAATGTTCTGAAGGAAATTACCGTATGTAAGTGCAAGCTCAGGTGTTACAACCGCGCCTGCCTCATCAAGAACTGCCTCGTTGATGACCCACTTGAGCTCTGTGAGGCTTACCTTACCTGTGAGGATACTTACAAGAGGTGTGATGATGTCTGCAACAAGACTTGTTACGATCTTACCGAATGCGCCACCGATTACAACACCGACAGCCATATCGATGATATTACCCTTCATAATGAAGGCCTTGAAATCTGCAAAAAACTTTTTCATTTTTTCGTACCTTTCTATGTTTTTTATCAGTATATCACCGAATCGCCCTTATTGCAAGAGTTTGATGCCTCTTATTGACAAAAATTGCATTTTGTGATAAAATCAAGGTGTCCTGACATAAGGTTCGTTTCGTTCCGACTGAAAGGGTGTTTGAAATAAAAATGCAGGGTAAGTGTACCCTTTTCAAATGCTGCAGGATAACTGCAGCATTTTTTATTTGGAGGTGAGTTTTATGTCCAAAAGAATAGCCGTTATGGGCATTATCGTTGAAAATCGTGAAAGCGCAGAGCCCTTAAACGCTCTCCTTTCGGAATACGGTGAATATATAATCGGCAGAATGGGTGTGCCCTACAAGGAAAAGGGCGTACATATAGTTTCCATCGCCATCGATGCACCTCAGGATGCTATTGCCGCTCTGGCAGGAAAGGTTGGAAACCTCAGCGGTGTCAGCGTTAAGACCGCTTATTCCAACGTGATAAGCGATGACTGAGAAAATCCGCTCACTTATCAACACTCTTGTTGAAAACCGCACTTTAAAAGTCGAGGAATACGAGGAGCTTATCGAGGGCTACAGCCCAGAGGCGGCAGAATATGCCGCAAAGCTTGCCCTTTCTACAAAAGAAGAAGTCTACGGCAAGGCAGTTTTCATCAGAGGACTTATTGAAATTTCAAACATCTGCAAAAACGACTGCAACTACTGCGGAATCAGAAAAAGCAACAAGGACTGCAGCCGCTACCGACTTTCCCCCGAGGAAATTCTTGCGTGCTGCGACCACGGATACTCTCTTGGCTTTCGCACCTTTGTTTTACAGGGCGGCGAGGACGGATATTTTACAGACGAAGTCCTTTGTCCTCTCATAAAGGAGATAAAAGGCCGCTATCCCGACTGCGCTATCACCCTTTCACTGGGTGAGCGAAGCTACGAAAGCTACAAAAAGCTTTACGATGCAGGGGCAGACAGATACCTTCTGCGCCACGAAACTGCAAATCCCGACCATTACAGCCTCCTTCACCCCGCAAATCTTTCCTACGGTGAGCGAATGGAGTGCCTTGGAAATCTCAAAGAGATAGGTTATCAGGTGGGATGCGGATTCATGGTAGGCTCTCCCGGGCAGACCTCCCGCCATCTTGCAAATGATCTTAAATTTATCGAGGAATTTTCCCCTCATATGTGCGGAATCGGACCCTTTATTCCCCATTCCAAGACGGAGTACAAGGACTATCCCGCAGGAAGCGTTGACCTTACCTGCTATCTGCTTTCCATCATTCGTCTTATAAAGCCCACAATACTTCTTCCCGCCACTACCGCTCTCGGCACGTTATCGGAAAACGGACGGGAAAAGGGAATTCTCTCTGGTGCAAACGTAGTTATGCCCAATCTCTCCCCCGAGGATGCGAAGGCGAAATATACTCTCTACAACAACAAGCTGACAAAGGGAGCGGAAAGCGCCGAGGCTTTGAATCTCTTAAAAGAGCGAATCGCCGCTATCGGTGCAGAGGTCGTCACCGCACGAGGAGATGCGAAGTAAGAAAACGGTCGCGTTTTTGAAAAAAAGCTCCGCAAAAAACTTTAAAAAATAATAAATTTCTTTTATAAAGTTTCTTTGGTACTTTCTTTTCAAAGAAAGTACAGAAAAAAAGGAGAAAATCATGGCTGAATACAATATCAAATCACTTAAAGCTGAAGAGTTTATCAATGACGGAGAGATCCGTGCAACTCTTGAATATGCTGAGGCAAACAAGAACAACGTTGAGCTTATCGATGCTATCCTCGAAAAGGCTCGCCCCAAGAAAAACGGAAACGGCCTCGAATGCAAGGGTCTTTCCCACCGCGAGGCAAGTGTTCTTCTCGCCTGCGAGATTCCCGAAAAGGTTGAGGAAATGAAAAGAATAGCAGAGGAGATCAAGCTTGCGTTCTACGGCAACCGAATCGTTATGTTTGCCCCCCTCTACCTCTCCAACTACTGCGTGAACGGCTGCGTTTACTGCCCCTATCACCTGAAAAACAAGACTATCTGCCGCAAAAAGCTCACTCAGGACGAGATCAAAGCAGAGGTTATCGCTCTTCAGGACATGGGTCACAAGCGACTTGCTCTTGAGGCAGGTGAGGACCCTGTTCACAACCCCATTGAGTACATTCTTGAGTCCATCAAGACTATCTACTCCATCAAGCACAAGAACGGTGCAATCCGCCGCGTTAACGTAAACATTGCGGCAACAACTGTTGAAAACTATCGTAAGCTCAAGGAAGCAGGCATCGGCACATACATCCTCTTCCAGGAGACATACCACAAGGAAAGCTATCTTCAGCTCCATCCCACAGGCCCCAAGCATGACTACGACTACCACACCGAGGCAATGGACCGCGCAATGGAGGGCGGCATTGACGACGTTGGTCTCGGAGTTCTCTTCGGACTCGAGCTTTACAAGTACGAGTTCGCAGGACTTCTCATGCATGCAGAGCATCTCGAGGCAGTTCACGGCGTTGGCCCCCACACTATCAGCGTTCCCCGACTCAAAAAGGCTGACGATATCGACCCCACACAGTTTGACAACGGCATCGACGATGAGACCTTCAAGAAGATCATCGCCTGCATCCGTCTCGCTGTTCCCTACACAGGCATGATCATCTCCACCCGTGAGTCCGAAAAGGTTCGCGGCGAGGCACTTAATATGGGTATTTCCCAGATCAGCGGCGCTTCCCGTACATCCGTAGGCGGCTACACCGAGGAGGAGCGCCCCCACGATTCCGAGCAGTTCGACGTTTCCGACCAGAGAACCCTTGACGAGGTCGTTCGCTGGCTTATGGAAACAGGACATATCCCCTCATTCTGCACTGCTTGCTACCGCGAGGGCAGAACAGGCGACAGATTCATGAGCCTCTGCAAATCAGGTCAGATCCTCAACTGCTGCCACCCCATCGCCCTTATGACTCTCACAGAGTACCTCGTTGACTACGCTACACCCGAAACTCAGAAGGTTGGCTTTGAGCTTATCGAGCGCGAGCTTGAAAAGATCCCCGGCGAAAAGGTCAAGGCAATCGCAAAGCAGAACATCGAGGACATCAAGAACTCTAACAGAAGAGATTTCAGATTCTGAGTTTAAAGCAAAGGACTTTTTTGTAAAAAAGTCCTCTGCACTCCCAAAAAACTTCGTAAAGGATGGCTATTGGGTATAGTGCATCAAATTTAGCTTTACTTATGGCTACGCACACACTCAGTCCACCCTTTAACCCATTCATAAAGTTTCTTTGGTACTTTCTTTTCAAAGAAAGTACGGAAAAAAGGAGAAAACAATGTCACTTAATGAAACTGCAAGCGGCGAGAGACTGCATATCGGATTTTTCGGTATGCGTAATGCAGGAAAGTCAAGTGTTGTAAATCAAGTGACGGGACAGGAGCTTTCCGTTGTTTCCGACGTACTTGGTACGACAACTGACCCTGTAAAGAAAGCTATGGAGCTTTTGCCTCTCGGCCCTGTTATGATTATTGACACCCCCGGAATCGATGATGAGGGCAGCCTCGGTGAGATGCGCGTTGCCAAGGCAAAGAGAGTTCTTGCCACCTGCGATATCGGAATTTTAGTTGTTGATGCTACAAAGGGAATGCGAAGCGCCGACCTTGAGATCAAATCTCACATGGAAAAGCGCGGTGTTCCCTGCCTTACAGTTTTCAACAAGGCTGATCTTCTTGATACTGTACCCAGTGAGAGTGCTGATAGCATCTACGTCAGCGCTAAGGATAATATTGCAATCAACAGACTTCGCGAAAAGATAGGCGAGCTTTCAAAAAAAGAAGAAAATAATCGTCGCGTTGTTGCTGACCTTCTCACAGAGGGAGATCACGTTGTTCTTGTTGTACCTATCGACAAGGCAGCGCCCAAGGGCAGACTTATCCTTCCTCAGCAGCAGACAATCCGCGATATTCTTGACAGCGGATGCACGGCAACAGTTTGCCGAGATACTGAGCTTGAGGATACCCTTGCTTCCTTCAAGAAAGCGCCCAAAATGGTTATCTGCGATTCTCAGGTATTCGGAAAGGTATCAAAAATCGTTCCTGAGAACATTCTGCTTACCTCATTCTCCATTCTATTTGCAAGATACAAGGGTGACCTCAGAGGTGCAGTACAGGGTGCAGCAACACTTTTCAAGCTTTCCGACTCTGACAAGATCCTTATTTCCGAGGGATGCTCTCACCACCGCCAGTGCGGCGACATCGGAAGCGTAAAGCTTCCCGGATGGATCCGCGAAAAGGCAGGAGCTATACCTGCAATTGAGTTCACATCGGGAACAACCTTCCCCGATGACGTTTCTCAGTACAAGCTTGTTATTCACTGCGGCGGGTGTATGCTTACTGAAAAGGAAATGAGATACCGCACAAGAGTTTGCGCCGATGCAGGAGTTCCCATAACCAATTACGGTACTGCGATTGCAGCTCTCCACGGAATCCTCAAGAGAAGCCTTT
>JAZUAR010000055.1:0-3633 GCA_045638055.1 Candidatus Avispirillum sp. | reverse complement strand
GTCACCGTTGGGAACTTCCTGCTCTGCAACGATTGCAAGGTTCTTAACGCCTGCTGCCTTGAGAGCATCGGGAACCATTGTGATACCTGCACCGTGGAGAGGTGTATAAACGATATTGAAGTTGTCTGCAACTGCGGGAATAGCCTCGGGGTTTACTCTCTGCGCGAGAACCTCCTCAAGGTATCTCTTATCAACGTTTTCGCCGATAGTTTCGATAAGCTCAGCCTTTGCCTCGCTTGCAGCGGGAACGCCCTCGAAAATATCGATAGCGGCAATAGCATCACAGATAACGTCTGCCTGCTCGGGACCGATCTGTGCGCCGTCCTCCCAGTATACCTTATAGCCGTTATACTCGGTGGGGTTGTGGGATGCTGTTACGTTGATACCTGCGATACAGCCAAGCTCACGAAGAGCGAAGGAGAGGCAGGGTGTGGGTCTGAGCTCGGGATAGATATAGCACTTGATGCCGTTTGCAGAAAGAACCTCTGCGCATCTCTTGGAGAAGATATCGGAGTTGTTTCTGGAGTCGTAAGCGATAGCAACGCCGCGAGCCATAGCCTCTTCGCCGCAGGACTTGATAAGTGCTGCAAGGCCCTGTGTTGCATGAGCTACTGTATATGTGTTCATAAGAGCAGTACCTGCGCCCATCTTTGCGCGAAGACCTGCAGTACCGAACTTCATGTAGCCGTTCATTGCAACCTTTGCCTGCTCATCGGAGTAAGCAGAAAGCTCTTTTTTTGTAGCCTCATCAACTACGGGGGAGGATAACCAGCGTTCCATTTCAAGTGTGTAATTGCTCATTTTTATGTATCCTTTCGGTTTTGATTTGCTTTTTAATATATTCCGAGAACAATGTGTCTCGGGAGTGCTGCTTCTAAGAAAAAGAGAAGTGCTGCGGGGGAAACGTCGCCAAGGTGAGCCTCGACTCTGTGCTCGAAAATATCCATATTGTATTCAAGGGGGGAGGATATTATGCTTTGGGGAATACATCCGCCCGCTGAAATTGCAAATATAAGGCCGGGAAGGACGTTGGGCTCATCGCATACAAAGGAAAATGCAATATGGGAGGGGCTTTCGGGAATTTCAAGCCTTCTTGAAAGAAGGGCAAACTGAAGCTCCTCGTCGCTGTCCTGCTTTGACAGGCGGCAGGTCTTGCATATTTTCAGATCGTACGATTTCAAAAGCTTTGAAAAGGTGGGATAATATCCGTCTAGAGAGGAGCACATAGGGAGAATACAGTAGTCTGTCTCCTTTGAAGCTACCGCCTCGCAAACGGACTTAAAATCCGATTCCTCCGTGATTATAACAGTTTTGATGTCGCGGCACATCATTCTTGATGCTGCAAGGGAAAGGGGATTTTTGCTGCAGGAAACTGTTATTCTTTCGGGAGTCTTTTTTATAATATCCTTCTTATCCTTACAGAGAAGGACCGAAAGCCGAAGCATCTCAGGGCATATGGGAGAGCACTGAAAGGTGTCCTCGAAAAACTCTCGGACCTCTTCTTCAGGCCTTCCCAAAAGTATTTCCGATGCCTCGAGAAGCTGAGAGTCTGTCAGCACTCTGAGAGCCCTTTTCAGCTTTTTTGACCCTTCGATATTTTTTCTGATTATCTCTTTTTCTCTCATATAAGAGTGAGAAGCTTATAGTTGTCGGAGAGGAATTCCTTGAGTGTATCCTTTGTCATTCTGCCCTGAGTGAGCATGCAAAGGTTATAGATCTGCTTTGCGATAATTGACGCCTTTTCTGAGTCCTTTTCTCCGAGAGAGCGGATAACTGCTGATGCTGAATTGAGAATGAGAGTCTGCTGTGCGGGGAATGAGGGCATTTCGCGACCCATTCCTGCGTACATTCTCATCATATCCTCCATTCTGCGGGAATCCTCGGAAACGTTGAGAACTGCGGGGAGGCTTTCGTCCTTGAGGGCTTCAAACTTGATCTCTGTTGTTTCGGGAACGATCTTTTTGAATATCTCAAGAGCTGCGGGGATATCCTCAGCGCCCTCGCCCTTCATGGAATCGGCAAGCTCTGCATCTACGCGAACGAAGCTTACGCCGTCCTTTTTTGACTCAACGAGCTGGATAAACTGAGTATCGATGATATGGGGAAGGAGGATAACGTCAATGCCGTCGTTTTCAAACATTGAGATATATCCTGCCTGACTGATTCTGTCTGTTGCGTAATAAACCTTGTTTTCGTGCTTTTCCTTTGCTGCTTCGAGATACTCGTCAAGAGTAACGTAGGTGGAATCGCACTTTTCAAAGATGATCGCGCTTTCAACCTTTGAATAGAACTTTGAGTCTCTCATGCAGCCGTATTCTACGAAGCTCTTGATGTCGGACCACTGCTTTTCATAGCCCTCACGGTCAAGGTTAAACATGGAAGAAAGCTTGTCCGCAACCTTCTTTGTGATATGGTTTGAGATCTTTGTAACGTAGCCGTTGTTCTGGAGATAGCTTCTGGAAACGTTGAGGGGAAGCTCGGGGCAGTCAAGGACGCCCTTGAGCATAAGGAGATATTCGGGGATGACCTCCTTGATATTATCTGCAACGAATACCTGATTATAATAAAGCTTAACCTGTCCCTCAAGGCTCTCAAACTCTGTATTGAGCTTGGGGAAGTAGAGAATACCGCGGAAGTTGAGGGGGTAATCAGCCTTGATATGGATCCAGAAGAGAGGCTCCTTATAATCGTTGAATACCTTGCGGTAAAAGCTCTTGTATTCCTCCTCTGTACATTCGGAGGGATTCTTCAGCCAGAGGGGAACCGTATCGTTGACGGGGGCGGGAGTATAGTCATCAGCCTTGTCCTCGCCATCGTCAAAATAGATCTCGCAGGGCATGAATGCGCAGTATTTGTCAAGAATTGCCTTAAGGTTTGCGCCGTTGAGGTATTCCTCGCCCTCAGCACCGAGATGCATAACGATGCTTGTACCGCGCTCGGGAGCGTCCTCGCATTCGTCGGAGATAACGTAGGAGCCCTGCTCGTTGCAGCTCCACTTTACAGCGGGAGCGCCTGTATAGGAGCGGGTGAGAATATCAACTGTATCTGCAACCATGAATGCAGAGTAGAAGCCGAGACCGAAGTGGCCGATGATGCCGTTCTTGGAATCACCCTCGCCCTCGTATTTTTCGATAAAGTCAAGAGCGCCGGAAAGAGCGATCTGACAGATATATTTTTCAACCTCCTCGCGGGTCATACCGATACCGTTGTCTGTAACGGTGAGGGTCTTTTCGTCCTTGTCGAGCACAACGTCGATACGGAAGCCCTCGTCAGCGATGTGACGGGCAGAGTCATCGCCGAGAGAGATAAGACGTCTGAGCTTTGTTACCGCATCGGATGCATTGGATACGATCTCGCGGAGGAATATTTCTTTTTCAGAGTAAAGCCATTTTTTAATAACGGGGAAAATGTGTTCGATCTCAACACCGATCCCGCCTTTGATTTCTGCCATTGGAACTTTGCCTTTCGTTGTAAATAGTTATACAAATTAATTTTATAACTTTTACCTTATTTTGTCAAGACGTACAACGAAAAGAGACAAATAATGATAATTTTAAATTCGGGTTTATCGGTGAGTTGCCTTCCCCTCGAGGAAGTCGGATCGTAGCCATGTCGTTCTGTGAGCCAAGGAGT
>JAZUAR010000054.1:0-3859 GCA_045638055.1 Candidatus Avispirillum sp. | reverse complement strand
GCTTACAGACGAGATCTACTTGACCGACACCTGCATCAAGCGTTGAGAGGTATCCGCTTCATTACCCCTCACTATGAAGAAAAGTTCAGACTTGCTGATACAGACAGTATCCGCATAATCTCAAATGGCAATGAAAGCCGTCACCACGAATGCAGATATATTGGTGATTACCACGTTGAGGTAGGTAAAAACCTTTATCATATCTGTGAGTTTGCAGAGCGTATGGAGGAAACAGGCAATACGGTGATCCCTTTGCGAAGATCTCTTCCCGATAAATGCTATGCCGTTCTTCCCAGTGACAGTAAAGTCATCATAATAAAGAAAGGTGAAAGCGGATATTACAAAACTGATATTGACACAAAAAATAAAGTTGAATCGACAACTCTTGCCGATACGTATAACGAAAAGCTCGGTGTGAGCAAGGCACAAAGAGAAGCCATGGTTGCAGGCTCTATGTTCGGGTGGCACGTGCCTGCAGCAGACCCGTCAAACTATGACGGTCACGGTAAATTAAAAGCATCCGCAAACAAAGATAGGGAAAATGCCCGATGAACGATAAGCAGCATATTATATGGAGTAACCATAACCTCAACTTCGAAGATTGGAGAGCTGATCTTGAAGAACAGTTTCCCAACCTTCCCGAAAGTGAGCTTGTCTCTATGATGTATGACATAAACAGCGAATATCTTAATGATGAACGTACAAACCTTGATATTACACTACCGCAACCGATACTTGTTATCGGAGATCTTGGATTATGGAACGGCAGAAGAATGGGATATAAAGAAATCAGCTCCGGTAATATAAAAGATTGTTTGTACTCTGATACAGACTATGCCACTTGGTACGTAGACCGTCTCGGAGATCTTCGCTGTGATGCTATACACCACGATGGAACAAATCATTATCTGTACAGGACATATAAAGTAGGAGTTTCTGAATACCAAATTGACCTTTTGAAAGAGAAAATATATAGAGGTATTGCAACCCGTGCCGATATTACAAGAATAACCCGTAGACTTGGCGATGATATAGCCAAGGTCTACGGGTTTCACATTTCAAGACAAAGAAACAAAAACATTGAAAGATAGGAGGCGATACGGTGCAGAGAAAATATAATATCATAACAGAACTGTACAGAAGAAGTATTGACAGGCTGAGTGCATCTCCCGATAACTGGATGGATTTTCTTCGCTGTGCTTGCCGCAATTACCGCCTGCACTTTGATGAGCAATTACTTGTTTTTGCACAGAGACCCGATGCTACCGCAGTTCTTGAGATCGAAGGCAAAAACGGGTGGAACGAAAAGTTCGGAAGATGGGTAAACAAAAATGCAGTAGGCATTGCTGTGTTTGATAGAAATACTGCAGGTATGCAAAGGATAAAATATTACTTTGATATTACCGACACTCATGAAAGCCGCTTTTCAAGACCCGTTCCCATTTGGGAATATGACCCCCGATATGAAGCAGAGCTTATAGAAGCTCTTGAAAATCGTTTCGGGGAACTTGCTAAAAAGAAAACCTTGCTCTCGGCGCTGTATGCCGTAGCCCAAAACACCGTTGAAGATAACGTTGCAGACTATCTTTCTGAGCTCCTTGTGCTCCGAGAAAACAGCTTTCTTGAAGAAGTTGATAACTTGAACGTAGAGGTAATGTATCGCAATCTTCTTGAAAACAGCGTTGCATATATGCTTTTAGCACGCTGCGGCTTTGATCCCGAATACTATTTTGAACGGGAAGATTTCAAAGATATTATCAACTTTAACACCCCCGATACTATGAATGCTCTCGGTGTTGCCACAAGCGATATTGCAGAAAGAGGGCTCAGCGCTATTGCGCTTACAGTCCGAAATATTGAAAAAGATACTCTTCGCACATTTGAAAAGAAAGAAAAAGAGGAGTATTCTTTAAGCGTAAAAGGAACAAAAGAAAGGAGTACAAAATATGGAACTGACATACGCTCAGAAAGACGGCTATCTCCTTCCCAATCTTCTTCCCCCGCAGGAGTCGGAGGTTCACCTTGGGAAATACGCATTGCTCCGCAGAACGTTTCTGAAAAAGCACCGCAGAATTCTGTTCACCAACCTTCTGACCACAGGGAAGCTGAACGAGCACCTGATGGAAGTGGACAAAACAGCAAACGAGAGGATGGATTTTCTGACGAAGCAGCTGGCACAGCAGTACAAGGTGACGGAAGAGATGAAAGCATCAAATCAGATGAAATGGGTGATGCTGATGAACAACATAAAGAGCACGGCGGAGGAGACAGTTCTTCAGGAACTCGTATACAGCTGATCGAAGAAGCGGGTAGTAATGAACTGCCCGCTTTTTTAGATGAAAAGCTCATTCTTGCCATATGCGCAAACCCCGATGACGATCTCAAGTTCACAAGATCTCAGATAGAGCTTTATTTCTCTGTCCATACAGATGAAAAAGAAAGAGCTGAATACATTAAAAACGCGTACCCTGACAGATATACGGAAATGATCGTTGGTGGATTGCGCGTAGGATACAAACCGCAGGAAAACGGACTTCTTATGTGGGAAGGTGCTTATCTTTCCCGCACAAAGGAGTCCGTTTTTTCTTGGGGATGTGTTGCTGCATTCACCGCTGACCTTATCCGAAAAAAGGAATTTGGTATAGGCAAGCTCCCACCGCCTAAAAAGACCGGCTCTCTTGAAAGTCAGCAGATATCCTTGTTTGATCCTGTTGATACTACTTCGATTGAAACTGAGGAAATCCCTCAGTTATCTTTTATGCCCCGATTTGATGTATCTCAGCAGATAATCGATGAGGTACTTTGTATAGGCGGAAGTGATAGAAAAAGCCGTCTCGAAATCTGTGCCTACTTTATGAAAGATAAACCTATAGAGGATACTGCGATATTTCTCAAAAAGCACTACGGTGAAAACGGTATAGGTTTTTATTCAAACGGCCAAAAAATATCGGTATGGTATAACGCTGACGGCCTACACATTAACGAGGGGGAGACGGCAAAAAAATCTACTGCTACACTTGTTACTTGGGAGGCTGCCGCAAAGCGTATTCGTGAACTTCTTGATATGGGAAGATATATGCCTCAAATAGAAATTGAAGCTTCCCTGTCTCATGAGAGAAAGAAGCTTGCTGATACAATTACTTTTACCGCAGGCGATCTCACTGAGGAAGCAAAAGAGAAAAACTATCTTCCCTTAACTGTGCTTGCAAGAGAAGGCAGAGCAGGCTATCCCGATTGGCAGAAAAATATTGCCGCTATGCTTACTGACCGCACTCAAACTGCAAAGCTTGCAGAGGAATGGGAAGTGTTTGCCAAAGCTCACGCAGAAGATCCAACGCTTTTACGTTTTCGTTTTTACCGCCCTTTCGAAACACTTCAGCGCATAAAAGACCAATTAAGAGAACATCTAAAGTTTACTACTACCGCAGAGGATTTCAGCAATACCCATAAGTTCTTTATTACAAAGGATGAAATAGACCGCCTTATAATCCGAAGTGAAAGCTATTCTGATTATAGACTATCTGTGTATGCATTCTTCCGAACTCACTCCGATCAGTATGAACGCGAAAAATTTATACGTGATAAATTTGGTACGGGAGGCGGATCATCCGGGGGTGACGGACATACTCATCACGACGGAAAAGGCTTTGCCTACAGCAGAGGTGACATTTTCACGCCTTATGCTAAAGTATCTCTTACTTGGCGTCAGATGGCTAACAGGGTAAAGGAACTGATAGCACAAAACAGTTTTTTGACCGATAAAGACCGCGAAAATATGCCTGATTACGAAAGGCACTGTCTTGCAATTCTCATACATCACCATTTTTACGGAGTATCTGATGAACATCTAAAACCGTAT
>JAZUAR010000053.1:0-9938 GCA_045638055.1 Candidatus Avispirillum sp. | reverse complement strand
AGGTTCGAGTCCTGTCACTTCGACCAATAAAAAAGGAGCCTTTACGGCTCCTTTTTTATTGTCGAAATAATAGATTTGCATCTGCAGCATCTTACCAAAGCAAGGAACTTGCTTTGGGCAACACATCCGAGCGCTCGCTGTGCGAGGAGGAGCGAGGATTTGTTGGCGCAGCGGTCGAAATTCTGAGAGCGTCAGCGAGCTGAGAATTTCGGGCACCGCAAGAGGCGGCGCAGCCGAAGATGCTGCAGGCTAGTTTTTCGCTTTGCTATCCTGTCACTTCGACCAGATAATAAAAAGCAGAGCTAAGGCTCTGCTTTTTATTATCTCCTGCTCTCCCATTTTTCAAGAAGAGCTTTGTATTCTTTACTGTCTTTCAATTTTGAAAAGTATTCGTCGGGATGCTCGTTCCATATATCAACCATCCAACCTACGAGATCGTCTGTTCCTGTTCCGTAGGTTTTCTCTATACAGTCCTTTAATGCTTCATCAGTACAGGAAAGAATGGTCATTTTCGTCATCGCAATCAGTTGTTTTTCTGCCGCACGTGCCATTATGGCCGAGTCCATTGAAAAAACTGACACATAGCCGAGAATCGCACCGTATACTGCCTCCTCCGCTACGCAGAAGCACTCAAGATCCTCTTTTTCCGAAAGGTGTGAAAACTGTTCTGCTACAGCCTCTGTCCTTTTGATTTTTTCTTCAAGTGTCAGCCTATCGTCAAACAAAAAGCTGCGGGCAAGCTTTATTGCCATAACGTCCATATTTCCGTAGAAGTTTTTTCTGTTCCAGAATCTGTACTCCTCCGTATCCTTTGAAAAAAGCTGTTCCGTTCTCTGCTGTGAATAAAATCCGGGAAGATTTGAAAGCAATTCAAGGGCGCCTTTAGTATCTCCCTCTGCGTGCATAATCTTTGCCTTCATATTCATAGCTTCAACGCGGATGCTCTCTATCTTACAGCCGTCAAGAATACAGTTGCATATATGCATAAATTCTTCTTTGTTTTCGAGCAAGACACAAGAGTCGTTATCTGCCATTCCCCCTGCTTTATCCCACATATACGCATTCATTATACGGTAGTCGTGGGGGTACTTTTTTCTTGCTTCGCAAATCACTTCTCTTGCTCTCTCAGGCTGACCGTTCATTTCGCATCTTCTGTGAAGAGCCAGATATTCGTCCACCTCGGCCTTTGCCAAAGCCTCATCATACCCCAAAAGCTCATCTACGGTAACTCCGAATATCTGAGCTAAGGGAAATAGCATGGATATATCGGGATAAGAGTTTTTCGCCTCCCATTTGCTGACTGCGGGAGTTGATATGCAAAGCAAATCTGCCAGCTGTTCCTGTGTGAGTCCCTTGGAAAGTCGCAGGCGCTTGATATTGGTTCCTATATTCAATTCCATAATGTTTCTCCTAAATTTGAGTAAACAGGCCCGTTTCTGATTTTATTATAGCATAACGACGGCAAATCACAAGCGAATGACAGGAACATCGTTTTTAACCATCAGTTAAATTATTATACTATGCGTTACCTTCCTTTACCGGCTTGATTGTTGATATATTTTCAAAACTCCCTGATTTTATCTTGATTTTTTTATCGTCTTGTAATAAAATAGTACATATTTCCCAAGACCCGGAGGTCTATCATGATCAAATCAAGTAAAAATTTATCCGTACGCTGGGCGTACATGGCAGTCGGCGTTATCGCAATGCTTTTCGCAGGTGTTCTCTATGCATGGTCTATTCTGAAATCCCCTTTGGCCGGTGAGTTCGGCTGGGGCCCCGCAGATCTTGCTCTGAACTTTACTATCGCTATGACCTTTTTCTGCATCGGAGGTCTTCTCGGTGCTCAGATTGCAAAAAGGCTGGGACACAGAGTCGCAATTATCTCTTCCGGTATTTTATCCTGTGCAGGATTTATTCTGACTGCACTTCTTAATAACGTTTCCGTTGTAATTCTTTACATAACCTACGGTATTCTTGCAGGTGTGGGCATCGGTATCGCCTATAACGTTGTAATTTCAACCGTAAGTGCCTGGTTCCCCGACAAGAAGGGACTTTGCTCCGGATGCCTTATGATGGGATTTGGCGCTTCCGCTCTCGTTCTCGGAAATGCGGCTGACGCTATGTTCAAAAGCTCTGTCGGCTGGAGACTTACATATATCATTCTCGGAATTGCAATTTTTGCAGTTCTTACAATATCAGCTCTTATTCTTAAAAAGCCCGATGCTTCCGTTGAGTTTCCTAAGGCTGACAGCAAAAAGGCCGCAAAGGCTGAGGACTCCGACATAAAGGATCTCACCTCAAAGCAGATGCTTTGCCGCCCCTCCTTCTGGATGGCATTTTTCTGCATCTCATTCCTTGCCGCAGTAGGCAGCTCCGTTATCAGCTTTGCAAAGGACCTTGCCCTCTCAGTTGATGCTCCCGAGGCGCTGGCTGTTTCTCTCGTTGGTATTCTTTCCGTATGCAACGGTCTCGGACGTATCATTACCGGCGCTGTGTTTGACGTTATCGGATGCCGCAGAACTATGATCTGCGCAAATATCCTTACTATCTTCGCAACTGCCGTTACTCTTACAGCAGTCTCCGTAGGCTCCCTTGCACTTTGCATTATTGGTGTATGCCTTACGGGAATTTCCTACGGCACGTGCCCCACAATCACAGCAGCCTTTACTTCATCTTCCTACGGAATGAAGTATTTCTCCGGAAATATGGCTCTTATGACCTTTACCGTTATGGTAGGCTCATTTGTTGCCACAGCTTCAAACAAGGTTCTTGAGGCAACGGGCGGATATACTGCTTGCTTCCTTATGCTCCTTGCGCTTACCTTTGTTGCTCTTATTCTTAATATTTTTATCCGCAAGCCTTAAAACAGTCCCCGCATCACCTTGATGCGGGGATTTTTATATGCTTGACACAAATTATTGTTTCAGTTATAATAGTTGCAAGAGAAACTGTTGCAAGCGCAACTATTTTAGAGGTTACTATGTCAAAATTCATGAAGATTCTTAATAACATCAGCCGCTCGCAGGCTATCTACCGCTCCTCGAAGGTCTCAGCTGAGGAGCTGCAGAGCGGTCATTTCGCCTACGTCTTAGCCATTTGCCGCGAGCCCGGCCGCTCTCAGGAGGAGCTTGCAGAGGAGCTTTGCGTTAACAAAAGCACAGTTGCAAGAAATCTCAACTATCTTGAGGAACACGGGTATATTAAAAGAACGCCTCTGCCTAATGACAAGAGGCAGCTTTCCGTTCATCCCACAGAAAAAATGCTCGTGTCTCTTCCCGAAATAAGAAAAGCATCCGACGAATGGATGGAGCTTTTATCCGAGGATATTCCCGAGGAAGAGCTCCATATATTTGACTCCGTTTTACTCAGGATGCAAAAGAAAGCAAAAGAAATTATAGAAAATCAAGAGGCAGACAAATGAAGTGGATATTTGAATATTTAAAGCCTCTGCGCAAAAGGATCACCGTTGGTATCACCATAAAGGTAATCGGCACCGTGGCAGAGCTTATCATTCCCTTTTTGCTGAGCCACATTCTTGAAAACGTTATTGAAGAAAATAACGTTTCCAAGATCCTTTTTTATGGCGTTATTATGGCAATATGCGCTCTTGTTGCCTGCTTTGGTAACATCATTGCAAACAGAATGGCGGCAAGGACAACCATGCTCTTCTCTACAAAAATGAGAAAGGATCTTTTTTCGAAAACGCTTTATCTGTCTGCCAAAAGCACGGACAGATTTACAATCCCCTCTCTCGAGTCGAGAATTACCTCCGATACTTATAACGTTCAGAACTTTATCGGTATGATGCAGAGAATGGGCATACGCGCCCCTATCCTCCTTCTCGGAGGCTCCTGCATTACCCTTATCATGGACGTAAAGCTTGCTCTCGTTATGATTGCTACACTTCCCTTCATCTTTTTCATCGTTTACAGCATATCACGAATGGGTATTCCTCTTTATTCAAAGGTACAGCAGTCTGTTGACGGAATGGTCAGAGTTGTCCGCGAGGACGCTCAGGGAATCCGCGTTATAAAGGCTCTTTCAAAGGTTGATTATGAAAACGCCCGCTATGACCGCGCAAATATTGCACTGAAAAAAGACGAAACGAAGGCAGGCACCATTATGGGTGTTGTTAACCCTGTAATGACTCTTCTTATGAATATCGGCATAGTTGCGGTTATTGCTGTCAGCGCATATTTTGTGTCCACAAATCAGTCGTCTACGGCTACCGTCATTGCCTTTATGCAGTATTTTACACTTATCTCTATGGCAATGATGTCACTGTCCCGAATGTTCGTTATGTACACAAAGTGCGCCGCATCTGCAAAGCGTATTTCTCAGGTCATGACAGAGGAAAACGACCTCAAGGTGCTTGAGAATAATGAAATCGGTGATGGCTCTGCCCATATTTCCTTTGAAAACGTATCATTTTCCTATCTCGGAAAAACCAATAATCTTACAGATATCTCCTTTTCTCTGAAAAAGGGAGAGACTCTCGGCATTATCGGTGCCACGGGAAGCGGAAAGTCTACCGTTCTTCGACTTCTGATGCGTTTTTACGATGCAAACGAGGGTACAATTAAGATCAACGGAAGAGATATCCGCACTTATAGCCGCGACGAGCTTACCTCAATGTTCGGAGTTGTATTCCAGAACGATTTTATCTATGCCGACACTATTGAGGAAAACATCCGCTTCGGCCGTGATATTCCTCTCGATGATATTGTTAATGCGGCAAAGATCGCTCAGGCACACGATTTTATAACCTCTTTTTCCGATGGCTACTCCCACGCGGTTTCCACCGGAGGAACAAATCTTTCGGGAGGTCAGCGCCAGCGACTTCTCATTTCCCGAGCAATTGCAGGAAAGCCTGAGATTCTTATTCTTGACGACTCCTCCTCTGCTCTCGACTACAAGACCGATGCAAATCTCCGCCTTTCCCTGTCCAAGTCCCTTCCCGATTCCACGGTTATAACCGTAGCACAGAGAGTAAGCTCCGTTAAGGGATGCGATCTTATCCTCGTTATAGACGAAGGAAGGATCATCGGCTGCGGAAAGCACGACTATCTTATGGAGACCTGTAAGCAATACAAGGAGATCAGCGACTCGCAGATGGGAGGTGCTTTCCTTGACTGATAAGAATACAAAAAGAAAAAGCAAGAAGAGTATTTTCATAAGACTCTCTAAATACGTGCTCGGTCAGTGGCCTCTTTTTATCGTTGCAATTCTTCTCACCCTCGGCTCAAACCAGCTATCCCTTCTCGGCCCCAGATATTCGGGAGCCGCAATTGATGCCATCGAGCTTGAGGGAGGCGTAGATTTCTCCCTCGTTTTCGAAAACATCCTCCTTATGCTCGGATGCTATCTTATTTCAGCAGTCCTTGCATACGTTCTTTCCGTCGTTATGATCCATCTGAGCCAGAGGATCATATATAAGATGAGAAAGCAGGTTTTCGAAAAGCTGACCACCCTCCCCGTAAACTTCTTTGATACTCACGCGACAGGCGATATCATCAGCCATCTTTCATACGATATTGACACCATAAACAGCACCCTCTCCCACGATCTCGTGCAGATACTGACGAGTATTTACACAGTAGTAGGCTCTCTCGTATTTATGTGGCAGATATCAAAGCCTATGATCCTTATATTCGTTCTGACTGTTCCCGTATCTCTGCTGTTTACGAGATACCGCTCAAAAAAGGTTCGTCCCCTTTTCTCAAGACGATCGAAGAAATACGGTGAGCTGAACGGATTTGCAGAGGAAATGCTGACAGGCTCCCGTACTATCTCCGCTTACGGACGGCAGGAGGTAATATCGGAGCGATTCAACAAGATCAACGATGAGGCGATGGACGCCTTCTACAATGCGGAATACAACGCCGCCCTTCTCTATCCCACTATTAATCTGATCAATAATATCTCCCTCACTCTTGTAGCAATAATAGGCGGAATACTTTATATGTATTCCCAAAACGGAGCCATACTTTCTACGAGCATATTCTTTATCACTCTCGGCGGTGTTGCACAGTTCGTTCAGTATTCAAGAAAATTTGCAGGCCCCATCAACGAGTTTTCAAACATCCTCCATGAGATTCAGTCTGCCTTTTCCGCAGCGGAAAGAGTTTTTGCAATTCTTGATGAGGAACCTGAAAAAGCAGATGCCGACAATGCTGCAGATTTCAAAGAGGTACGCGGCGACGTTGATCTTCGTGACGTGACATTCGGATATACCGACGACAAAACTGTTCTGAAAAACGTATCGGTAAATGCGAAAAAGGGACAGACCGTGGCAATCGTCGGACCAACGGGTGCAGGAAAGACCACCATTATTAATCTGCTGATGCGATTCTACGATCACCAAAGCGGAGAAATACTTATGGACGGCATCCCCTCCGTTGATATCAAAAGGAAGGATCTTCGTCTCTCATTCAATATGGTTCTGCAGGACACCTGGCTCTTCTACGGCACGATCTACGATAATATCGTATACGGCAGAGAGGATGCCACAAGAGAAGAGGTCTATGCGGCGGCAAAGGCTGCAAAGATAGATTCTTATATAGAGTGCCTTCCCGACGGATATGACACCGTTCTTTCCGATGACGGCGTTAACATCTCAAAGGGACAAAAGCAGCTTATCACCATTGCCCGTGCCTTTCTTTCAAAGGCACCTATCCTTATTCTTGACGAAGCTACGTCAAACGTAGACTCCCGTACGGAAATACAGATACAGAATGCAATGACTGCGCTTATGGAAAATAAGACCTGCTTTATAATCGCCCACCGACTTTCGACTATACAAAATGCGGATACTATTCTCGTTGTAAAGGACGGCACGATAATCGAGCAGGGCAACCACGAAGAGCTACTCAAAAATGGCGGGTTCTACTATTCCCTTTATCATTCTCAGTTTAATTAACTAAAAACGGATAACAGAAAAAGAGACCTTCTACGGTAAAATCAAGAAAATTACCGTAGGAGGTCTTTTTATATACAAAGATATCGGGCTCATTTCATTCAAATAAAATTATCTGCTGTTCTATTTACAATTTCAGTTGATCTTCTCTATATTTCATTGACTTTTTACAGAAAAAATGGTAACATTAATCATCCAATTTTATATTACGTAAAGTGAGAACAAAATTATGAAGATCGGTGTTATCGTTCCCCTTCACAACTACAAAGAAGAATTCAAAAAGCTTCGCGAATTCGGCATCAGCGTTTGTCAGTTCAACGCTTGGAACAGCTCCGCAGAGCTTACAGAAGAGCTTGCTCTTGACGTAAAGGCTGAAGCAGAAAAGCAAGGCATTGAGATCTCCGCAGTATGGCGCGGCTGGTCCGGCCCCGCGGCATGGAATTTCACAGAGGGTCCTACAACCCTCGGTCTTGTTCCCGAGCAGTACAGAGCAGATCGCATTTACGACCTTAAGGTCGGCTCAGATTTTGCAAAGGCTCTCGGTGTTAAAAGAATCGTTACACATATGGGATTTTTGCCCGAGAATCCTACAGACAGCCTGTTCCCCGAGGTAGTTGCTGCTATCAAGGAAGTTGCTGAGCACTGCCTTGCAAACGGTCAGGAGCTTCTCTTTGAAACAGGTCAGGAGACTCCTATCACTCTTCTCCGTACCATCGAGGCTGTTGGCACAGGCAATCTCGGTATCAACCTTGACCCCGCAAACCTTATTATGTACGGTAAGGCAAACCCCGTTGATGCTCTTGACGTATTCGGAAAATACGTAATGGAGGTTCACGGTAAGGACGGCGTTTACCCCACTCGCGGAACAGATCTTGGCGACGAGGTTAAGATCGGAGACGGTAAGGTAGACTTCAAGGCTCTCCTCGCAACTCTCAAGTCTCTCGGATACAACGGAAACATTATTATTGAACGCGAAATTTCAGGCGACGAACAGATCAAGGATATCCTCCACGCAAAGCAGTATTTTGAAAGAATACTGGAGGCGATATAAATGCTCAGAGGTGCAATAATCGGCCTTGGCAGCATGGGTCAGAACCATCTGGCATGCTATAAATCCGTCGAGAATGCTGAAATCGTTGCCGTTTGTGACACTCGTCCCGGCCACGCAAGCACTACCATCAAAAACTGGGGGCTTGACATTCCCTCATATGAGGATATGGTAGAGCTTATCGAAAAGGAAAAGCCCGATTTCGTTGACATTGTAACTCCCACAATTTCACACGCCGAGCTGACAATAAAGGCTCTTGAAATGGGCTGTCACGTAATTTGCGAAAAGCCTATGGCGCTTACCACGGAAGACTGTCAGAAAATGATAGACACCGCTGAAAAGTGCAAAAAGATTCTTATGATAGCTCACGTTGTCAGATTTATGGCTCCCTACTACTATCTTAAGAATGCTATTGATACAAGAAAGCACGGTAAGCTTATCAAGTTCACGGCAAAGAGAGTCCGCTCCATTCCTCCCCAGTGGAAGGATAATCCTGAAAGCCACGGCGGCGCCGTTATTGACCTTCCTATCCACGATATCGATTTTGTGCAGTGGGCTCTCGGTCAGCCCCTTGGACATTACAGCCATCACTATGTGAGAGATAATCATACTGAGTTTATTTCCACAAATATGAGATACAATGGCTGCTCCGTATATCTTGAGGGCGGATGGTTTAACTCAGAGGTAACCTTCAACAGTGGCTTTACCGCCATTTTCAAAAACGGAATCATTTCCTGCAACAACGAGACTGCAGTTGAAAACGGACATCTCATTGAGTTTACTCCCGATATGCCCGAGCTTTCAATGGGTATTCCCTGCAATAGCACTGACGGCTACATACGCGAGCTTGCTTATTTCGTAAGCTGCGTTGAAAACGGAAAGAGGCCCGAGCTTTCTCTTCCCGAAAGCTCTCTTGAAACAATAAAGCTTGGAAGACGTCTCATTGAATTGGCAGAAAAAATCTAACAGATAAAAAGGCTGACCTTGCGGTCAGCCTTTTTTATCTTATTCCATATTGAACAGAAAAAGCCTCAGAGCGATGCGCTCTGAGGCTTTTTTATTCCGCTGCCTTGAAATTATATATAGGCTTTATGTGGGCTATTATTTCTGCAGTAGGGCCGATGTTTTCAACGATCTCGTCCATGTTCTTATATGCCATGGGAGACTCGTCAAGCGTTGCGGTATTTACACAGGTGGTGTAGATGCCCGCCATCTGCTTTTCATACTCCTCCATCGTGAGCTTCTCAAAGGCGGCGGAACGGGACATCAGACGTCCTGCTCCGTGAGGCGCAGAACAGTTCCACTCTGCGTTCCCCTTACCGATGCAGATAAGGCTTCCGTCTCTCATATTTATGGGAATCAGGAGCTTTTCTCCCGCCTTCGCGGAAACGGAGCCCTTACGGAGTATCTTCTCATCCACATCAATATAGTTATGTATGGTCTGGAATGTCTCAATGGCGGTAAGCCCGGTCAACTGAAGCAATATCTCTGCCATCTTCTCACGGTTACGCTTTGCAAACTCCTGACAAATTCTGATATCGTGTAAATAGTCCTCCATAAAGGAGCCGTAAAGAAAGCAAAGCTCTCTGGGTACGCTGGGCTCCTTTGCTTCCCATTCCCTCTCCAGCTGCTTCAAGGCAGACTGAATCTCGCTTTTACGGCCTTGCTCCTTATACGTGCGGATGATTTCCTCACGCTTTTTAAAATACTCCTCCTTGCCGAGATTTAAATCAATGGCAAGGTTTTGGTAATACTCCGCCACTTGAGTGCCCAAATTACGACTGCCGGAATGAATGATTAAATACTTATTTTCCGCCTCATCAACATCTATTTCAATAAAGTGGTTGCCTCCACCCAGCGTACCAAGGCTGCGCTCAAGCCTTTTTGTATCTTTAAGATTTCTGTAACAGCGCAAACGTGTCAAATCGAAATGTTCCCGTCTGCTTTCCCAGACATTTCTTCCGCAAGGAA
>JAZUAR010000052.1:0-6122 GCA_045638055.1 Candidatus Avispirillum sp. | reverse complement strand
TCATCATATCGTAAGGAACAGCCTCGATCTCCTCACAGTTATCGTAGATGATCTCAAGTCTGCCATCAGTCCACTTCTCGCGGAGGTGACCCCCGAAGCGTACGCGGCATGTACGGTCTGTTCTGGGAACGAGCCATACCTCACCGCCGGGAAGCCAGTTATCGGGCATTTCTACCTGAGTACCGTCAATGATCTTCTGCTTGAAAAGACCGTACTCATAGCAGATAGAAAAGCCTGTTGCGGGATAATCAAGAGATGAGAGAGAGTCCATATAGCAAGCAGCAAGTCTTCCGAGACCGCCGTTGCCGAGACCGGCGTCAGGCTCACACTCATAAAGATCTGTAAGGTTTACGCCAAGATCCTTAAGAGCTTCGGTGTACTCATTGACGAGGGAAAGATTATGGATGTTTGTTTTGAGAGAGCGTCCTACAAGGAACTCCATGCACATATAGTAAACTCTTTTTGCGCCCTTACGGTTTACCTTATGCTTGAATGCCTGTCTCTTTTCTGTCAGAATATCTCTGACAGTCATAGCACATGCTTTGTAAAGCTGTTCCTTGGTAGCCTCTTCTGCTGAGCAACCGAAATAACGGGAGAGCTTTGTTTCAATGTTGGTTTTTACTTCGTTTGCGCCGGGATTGTAATTCATTGGTGGTTTTTCCTTTACTTTGGTTTATATTCTTACTATTTTTACAGATTATCATAAAGCTCTGCATACTTTTCTGCAGATGCGCTCCATGAGAAATCTGTTTTCATTACTTTCTGCTGAAGCTTTTTCATTGCTGTGCTGTCAGCATAAACTGCGAGAGCAGCCTTGATTCTGTCGTAAAGCTCCTCTGCACTGTAGTTTGCGAAGGTGAATCCGTTACCGCGGATCTCACCGTCAACTACCCAGTAGCCCTTGATGGAGTCATAAAGACCGCCTGTCTCTCGAACGATCGGAACTGCGCCGTAGCGGGAGCAGATCATCTGAGAAAGACCGCAGGGCTCACTCTTGGAGGGCATGATGAAGAAGTCTGACGCCGCATAGATTCTCTTTGAAAGTGCGCGGTCATACTTGATAAGCGCGCGTACCTTTGTGGGATACTCTCTTTCAAGAGCGCGGAAGAATTCCTCATACTGAGCTTCGCCTGAACCGAGAACAACGAGCTGACAGTCATTTTCAGCCATCATTCTGAAGCCGATCTCCTTGAGAAGGTCTGTACCCTTATGAGTTACGAGACGGGAGATGATAGAGAACATGGGAACGTCATCTCTGACGGGAAGACCAAGCTCCTGCTGGAGCGCAGCCTTATCACAGAGCTTACCCTTGATGCTTCTCCACATATAGTTCTTCGCGATCTCCTTATCCTCATGGGGATTATAATAGTTATAATCGATGCCGTTGAGAATACCTGAGAGCTTGAAGGAAACGCCTGCGAGAAGGTCCTCAAGACCGTGTGCATATTCTGCCCACTGGATCTCCTGGGCGTATCGGGGGCTGACAGTTGTTACTCTGTCAGCACACTCGATAGCAGCCTTCATAAGGTTCATACAGCCTCTCCATTCCATAATGGGAATATAGGACTCATCGATGCCAAATACATCTCCGAGAATATACATATCGTATTTACCCTGATACTCTATATTATGGATGGTAAATATAGTTTTAATGTATGTGTAGCCCCAAACTCCTCTGAACTTTGCATTAAGATATACGATAGTCAGAGCGCTCTGCCAGTCATTTGCATGAATGACGTCGGGATAGAAGCCGATATGAGGGAACATTTCAAGAACAGCGAGGCTGAAGAAGCCAAATCTTTCGCCATCGTCATACTGACCGTAGAGGCAGCCTCTCTTGAAATAATATTCATTATCGATGAAGTAATAAGTTACGTTATCCTTAACAAGCGAGAACACGCCGCAATACTGCTCGCGCCAGCCAAGGTGGATAGTGAAATTACCCTCAAACTTCATCTGTGAACGCCAGTTGTCGTTTACAGCATCGTAAAGAGGAAGAACAACGCGAACGTCATACTCCTCGGGATACTTTTCCTTGAGAGATGCGGGAAGGCTTCCCATTACGTCGCCAAGGCCGCCGGTAGCGGCAAAAGGCATACATTCACTTCCTACGTAAAGTATCTTCTTCATCAGATCATCTTTCCTTTCGCGATGTAGTAAGGAAGGATCTCGCTGCCGGAGAGGATTCTGTCATCACGGATGATAACGTTCTTATCTGCGATTACGCAGTTGAGAGTTACGTTCTCACCTGTTACGGAATTCTGGAGCATGATGGAATTCTTTACTACTGTGCCCTTCTTAACGTGAACACCGCGGAAGAGGATAGAGTTTTCAACAGTACCCTCGATAACGCAGCCGTCTGCGATAAGAGAGTTCTTTACGGAAGCGCCCTCAGCGTACTTTGTGGGAGCTGTGTTACGAACCTTTGTATAAACAGGTCTGTCCTTAGCACCGAAGAGCTGAGCACGTGTCTCTGCCTTGAGGAGCTCCATGCTTCTTGCGAAGTAGCTGGGAAGGCTGTCGATAGTTGCATAATAGCCGTCGAAGCTATATGTGCAGAACTTAGAGCTTACCATTGCTGCGGGAAGAGCCTGCTGATAGAACTCCTTATAGCCGTGAGCAATAGCAGTATCGATAAGAGACATAAGGTATGTCTTTGTGAATACAAGGATGTTTGTGCAAACATCGTATTCGCCGCACATAAGCTGTGTGTGCTCAACGAACTCTGTGATCTTACCGTTTTCGTGGTTTACGATGATCTTGCCGAGAGATTCCTTCTCGCCGCAAAGGTTCATCTTCTTTGTTACAACAGTAAGGTCAGCGCCTGTTCTCTCGTGCTGCTCGATAACCTCGGAAAGGTCAAGGCTGCAAACGATGTCGCTGTCGGAAAGAACGATAACGTCCTCCTGGCAGTGAGCGATATACTCTGTTGCGCCCATGAGAGCCTCAAGGCGTGTTGTGTAGAGCTGGTTTGCACGGGGATTGTCATATGCTGTGATGAAGGGAGGAAGGATCATAACGCCGCCGCTTCTTCTTGCGAGGTCCCAGTCCTTACCTGTACCGATATGGTCGATAAGAGAACGGTAGTTATTGTGAGTAATGATTCCGACCTTATTGATGCCGGAGTTTACCATGTTGGAAAGGGTGAAGTCTACAAGTCTGTATCTTCCGCCGAAGGGGAGAGACGCCATTGTACGGCGAGCTGTCATTTCGGGGATACATGTATCGTGAATATTGGAAAAAATCAATCCTGCTGCAGTCATTTATCTTACCCTCACTTTCTTACGTCGGGGATCATTTCGCCCGCGCCTACTGTCTGTCCGGCAGCGATAACCTCAGAGTCGCCGATAACTGCAACTCCTGCCTCGTCGCCCTTTGCACCGCCAACGGTCGCACCTGCACCAACCTTAACGTTTGTATCAAGGATGGAGTAGCTTACAACTGCATCTGCCTCGATAACGCAGCCGCCCATAACAACGCTGTCACGAACAACGGCACCGGGCATTACTGTTACGCCGGGGAAAAGAACGGAGTTCTCTACAACGCCGTGGATCTCGCAGCCCTCTGCGATGATGGAGTTAACAACGGATGCACCGTCGCCAACGTACTGAGGAGCGAGAGTCTCGTGACGGGTGAAGATTCTCCACTTCTCGTCGCTGAGATCGAACTCGGGCTTTTCGCCGAGAAGGTCCATATTTGCTTCCCAGAGAGAAGAAATAGTTCCAACGTCCTTCCAGTAGCCCTCGAAGGGATAAGCTACCATGTTCTCGCCGTTATTAAGCATAGCGGGAATGATGTTCTTACCGAAGTCGTTAGAGGATGCAGGATCGTTTGCATCGTTTGTGAGATACTCAACGAGCTTGGACTTTGTGAAAATGTAAATACCCATGGAAGCCATTGTGGATTCGGGGTTCTTGGGCTTCTCCTCGAACTTATAGATCTTGGAGTCCTCATCTACGGACATGATACCGAAGCGGCTTGCTTCCTCGATCGGAACGTCAAGAACTGCGATAGTACAGTCTGCGTTTCTCTTCTTGTGGAACTTGAGCATCTTAGCGTAGTCCATCTTATAGATGTGGTCACCGGAGAGGATGAGAACGTATTCTGCATCATATCTCTCAATAAACTTGAGGTTCTGGTAGATAGCATTTGCTGTGCCCTTATACCAGTCAGCAGCCTTTGCGCCCTGATAAGGAGGCAGGATCTTAACGCCGCCGTATGTACGGTCAAGGTCCCAAGGAAGACCGTTGCCGATATACTCATTGAGAAGAAGGGGCTCGTACTGTGTGAGCACACCTACTGTATCAATGCCGGAGTTTGTGCAGTTGGACAAGGGGAAATCTACGATACGGTACTTACCGCCAAAGGGAACAGCAGGTTTTGCAACCTTTTGAGTCAGTGCATAAAGACGGCTTCCCTGGCCGCCTGCGAGCAGCATTGCTACGCACTCTTTTTTCTTGAACACTATGAAATCCTCCTGTATGTAAATAAATTATTTAGTATATTCCAGAACCACCGCGCCGAGAGGCGGGAGGTCAACTGACAAAGAATAGGGTAAATTTGCGCCGCGGACGGGCTGCGCCGCCACTGTGCCGTTTTCAACTCCGCCGCCGCCGAAGACCGCACTGTCTGAGGAAAGGACCTCTTTCCATGTGCCCTCGTGGCCTACGCCAACAGAATACTTGCATATTCTGTAAGGGGTGAAATTAAGAACGACTGCAACCTCGCCGCCCCTTGAATCGAAGCGACGGTAGGCGAATATTCCGCCCTGAGCACAGTCGAGAGAAAATCCTCTCGGCTCGCAATCAAGCTCCCAGAGAGCGGGAGTTTCAAGATAAAGCTGGCCAAGCCTTGCAAGATACAGCTGAAGGCGGGCGTGCTTCTCATAATCGAGAATGAACCACTGAAGTGTGCCGAAGGGATCCCACTCATCAAACTGACCGATCTCCGTTCCCATGAAGCGAAGCTTCTTTCCGGGGCGGGTCATCATATAAGTGAGGAACACTCTGTTATCTGCAAACTTTTCATCATAATTGCCGGGCATCTTGGAGATAAAGGACTGCTTGCCCCTCTCGACCTCGTAATGAGGGAGAGTCAGGACAGCGGCATCGCCGAAGGCGTGCTTCAGGGGAGCGGAAAGCTCCGACGTGCGGCGCGCTCTCTCGGAAAGCTCTATTGCCGAATAAGCAAGAGTATCCTTGGTGCATACGTCATCCCACTTGAAGGTGAAGCCAAGACCGTCGTTGGCATTGGAGGTAACTCCTACCCTGCCGGGAAGGTCGTCCGTTATCATCATAACGTCGGGGAAATATTCTCCCATCACACCGTTCACACGGCGGATAAGGGAAACAGCGCCTCGATCGGGCAACAGGCCGTCTTTATATATGATCTCGGATATGGATTCGAGACGGAGACCGTCTATATGGAACATATCCGCAAGATATACCGCATTTGAAATGAGGAAGGACTGGGAAACACGGGCGGAATAATTAAATCTTCCCGCACCGTAGTCCTCGCAGGAAACGCAAAGGGAATTTTCATCAAGCCCCACAATGCCGTGGTCTGCAAGAGAGAACTCCAGTATATTCCAGTCAAGGATAACACCGATGCCTGCTCTGTGCATGATATCGACGAACTCCATAAAGTCCTCAGGGGACCCGTGGAGACCGGAGAGAGCATAGAAGCAGGACTTTTTACCCTCAACCGCCTCGAAGGGCTCGATTATCTCAACGTGAGTATAGCCCATCTGCATAACGTAGGGGGCAAGAGAATCTGCGATCTCCGCATAGGAAAGTTGGGAGCCGTCCTTATGCTTTTTCCATGAGGGGAGATGTATCTCGTAAATGCTGACAGGCTGCTTTCTCGCCTCAGCACCGGCAAAGCGCACCCTTCTGTCTGCCATCCACGCGCTGTCCTTCCATTCGTGACCGCCAAGGTCAAAAACGCGGGAAGCGCTCTCGGGCCAGACACCCGAATATGAGGCGAAGGGGTCTGCCTTATATTTCACACCGCAAGGTGTTTCAAACTTGAACTTATAAAGATCTCCGGGGCATATCTTATCCTCGGGAACAAACCCTTCCCAAAGACCGTTTTGCGAAAGTCTTGTCATGGGGGTGCTTTCA
>JAZUAR010000051.1:0-4503 GCA_045638055.1 Candidatus Avispirillum sp. | reverse complement strand
TCGCTTTCGGGAGCGGGATCAACGTTTATCTCAACGCTGTTGGTGCCCATTTCAGCCTCGCGACGCTTTCTTTCTTCCTCGCGGCGGCGCTCGTTTTCAGCGATCTGGATTGCGCGTGCTGCGTTCTCCTCCTCGCTGCGGCGGCGTCTTTCAGCTACCATTTCCTCAAGCTCTTCGAAGGTTACGTCCTCTTCCATAGCGCGGCGGAACTGCTCTGCGTCCATGATCTCGTTCTTATGGAGGAACTTTGCAACAAAGTGGAGCTTTTCGATGTTTTCGGAAAGAAGGCGCTTTGCCTCGTTATAGGAATCTGTGATGATCTTGTTGATCTCCTCATCGATTCTTGCAGCAACGTTTTCGGAGAAGTTACGGCTCTGAGAAATATCGCGGCCGAGGAACACCTCTGTATCGCTGTGTCCGTTACCGAAAAGGGTGGGACCGAGGTCACTCATACCGAGCTGCATAACCATTGTGCGGGCGATCTGAGTTGCTCTCTGGATATCGTTGGAGGCGCCGCCTGAGAAGTCATCAAAGATGAGCTGCTCTGCAACGCGACCGCCGAGAAGCATGGAGATCTTCTGCTTGAGCTCGTTGCGGTATACGCTGTACTTATCCTCCTCGGGAAGGTTCAGGGTGTAGCCGAGAGCCTGACCGCTGGGGATAATGGAGATTCTGTGAACGGGGTCCATAAGGGGAAGCACGTGGGAAAGAATTGCGTGGCCTGCCTCGTGGTAAGCAGTCTTGAGCTTTTCGGAGTCCTTGATTCTCATGGACTTCTTCTCGGGTCCTGCTACGACCTTATTGAAGGCCTCCTCGATCTCGAGCATACCGATAAGCTGCTTATTCTTTCTTGCAGCAAGGAGAGCTGCCTCGTTAAGAAGGTTAGCAAGATCGGCACCTGTAAAGCCGCTTGTGCTCTTTGCGATAACACCAAGGTCAACGCCTGCCTCAAGGGGCTTGTTGCGAGCGTGAACACGGAGGATCTCCTCGCGGCCCTTGATGTCGGGCTGGCTTACTGTGATCTGTCTGTCAAAACGGCCGGGACGGAGAAGTGCGGGGTCAAGAACGTCAGGGCGGTTTGTTGCCGCGATAACGATGATGCCGTCTGTGGACCCGAAGCCTTCCATTTCTACGAGAAGCTGGTTAAGTGTCTGCTCGCGCTCATCGTGACCGCCGCCGAGACCTGTACCTCTCTGGCGACCAACCGCATCGATCTCATCGATAAACACGATGGATGCGGGATAGCGTCTTGCAGTATCGAAAAGGTCGCGAACTCGGGAAGCACCCACACCAACGTACATCTCAACGAAGTCAGAGCCGGAGATGGAGAAGAAGGGAACGCCTGCCTCGCCTGCAACAGCCTTTGCGAGAAGGGTCTTACCTGTACCGGGAGGGCCCATCAAGAGAACGCCGTGGGGGATCTTTGCGCCGAGCTTTGTGAACTTCTGGGGATCCTTTAAGTATTCAACGATCTCCTCAAGCTCTGCCTTTTCCTCGTCGGCACCTGCAACGTCGCGGAAGAATACCTTGGACTTATCTGCCGCCTTTGTTCTTGCCTTGCCGAAGTTGTTGATCTTAGAGCCTCTGCCGCCGGCTGTGCTCATCATGAACCACCACAGAGCGATAAAGACGATTGCGATAATAAGATAGGGGAGGAATCCTACCCACCAGGGGAGGACCTTTGCGGGGATGCGGTCGTATTCGTCGATCTTATCCGTATAGGGCGCGATCTCAGAAAGGAACGTATCGATATCCGCAAGCTTGTATTCTACCTTTGTTTTTTTAGCCTCGCCGTTTTCGGCAGTCTTTTCAACCACCAAAAGGACGGTGCTTGTGTCGTAGTCGATATCATAGCGCTGGACCTTTCCGTCCTCGAAATAGCCGATGATATCGCTGTATTTAAGCTCTTCGCCTGTGTTTCCGTCGCCGTAAAGAAGTGCAATGGCAACGATAACGATAGCGATCATCGCCACGTACCATATGGCGACTTTGAAACCGTTTTTCTTCATTATGCTGTTATTTCCTCCAAAGGGTTATGTTTTATTTTGTGTATACCTCGGGCTTGAGGATGCCAACGTAGGGAAGTGTGCGGTAGCCCTCAGCATAGTCGAGGCCGTAGCCTACAACGAATTCGTCGGGAATCTCAAAGCCTCTGTAATCGGGTGTGTAGTCAACCTCACGGCGGGAGGGCTTATCAAGAAGGGAAACAGTCTTTACGCTTCTTGCTCCGTTAAGTGAGAGGTAGTCAACGAGATAGGAAAGTGTTCTTCCGCTGTCGATAATATCCTCGATGATAAGGATATCCTTCTTGGAAAGGTCAGAGCGGTGAAGGTCGAGAAGGATGTTGATCTTTCCGCCGGAAACTGTGCCTCTGCCGTAGGAGGAAACTCTCATGCAGTCGATCTCGCAGGGGATAGTGAGCTTCTTCATAAGGTCGCCGCAGAAAACGATGCTTCCCTTGAGGATGCAGAGAAGAAGAAGATTCTTGTCGGCATAGTCGCGGCTGATCTCTTCAGCAAGGCGGGAAACTGTTTTATCAAGCTCCTCTTCAGTAATAAGAACCTTTGCAATATCGTTATCAAGAAGACTTTTGTTTGCAGTCATGGCTTTTATCCTTTCTTTTTCAAGCTTTTTTCTCAAAAATGCTTAAATTAATAATTTCTTTTGTGGTTTCGCAGGGGGTGACTCCGTCTCTCGTTCCGATATAGGGAACGCAGATAATGCCGTTCTCATCCTCTGCTATGGGAAGACTGTTACGGATTCGCAGGGGAATATCGGCATCGCACAGAAGCTTTTTCAGCTTTCTGGACATGCCTCCCTTTCGCAAAACGTCGCCGGGACGGCGCAGTCTTATCCAAACATTACCATATATTTTACCATAGTCGAGCCGCTCGTGTAAAGATAATTTGTAAACATTTTCATCAATTATATTAACATAATTCCCGTTTTGACCGAGCAAGATGCAGAAGTCTGAGAAGTAAATGGGAACGTTCGGCTGTAACAGTATGGGGGAGTCGGCTGTTTTTTCATTATCGGGCAAATATTTGGGGTCCTTTTCAATATAGACCTCGTTTTTATCCGCAAAAAAAGCAAGCTGGCGGGGAAGTGATATGCTGCCGTTCTTCGTTGAAGAAACGAGGGTGCGGCAGTCGCGGATATTCTTTTCGGAAAGGTCGCAGAATGTGCCTGCCCTTTTTTGGAAAAGCGCGAGGATAACTCTTTGGAAAAGTGCGGGATGCAAGTCTGCAAGGCGCTCTCTTGTTACCCCGTCTGCGAGGATTTTTTCTGCCTCTTTTTCAATAAAATCGCAGTCAGAGCGGGCGGCCTCGGAAAGCCTGAGGGCGGCGTCCTGTGCGCGGGGGTTAAGGTTATATAAAAGCGGTGCGATCCCGTGTCTGATAGAGTTTCTTGTGTATACTGTTTCGAGATTTGTGCTGTCTGTCACAAAATCGATCTCATTGTCCTTTGCAAAAGCGCGTATTTCCTCAGACGTGCAGGAAAGGAGAGGGCGGATGAGCTTTTTGTCCCTGATGGGGGCAATTCCCGAAATCCCCTTTGTTCCGCTTCCGCGTGCGATGTGGAAAATGACAGTTTCCAGATTATCGTCTGCGTTGTGGGCGGTAGCTATAAGCGAGCGGGGATATTTTTTTGAAAGCTCTTCAAAAAAGGAGTATCTTGCCTCTCTCGCGCATTCCTCAAGTCCCATGCCCGAGTTCTTTGCTATGGCGGGGACGTCGATTCTTGCAGATTCAAAGGTAATGCCTCTTTCAAGGCAGAAGCCTTTGCAAAAGGCCTCGTCGCGGTCAGCCTCATCGCCTCTTATCATATGATTCACGTGGGCAGCGATCAGGCTTATTTTGGGGAAGGTTTCCCTGAGATTATCAAAAAATGAAAGAAGAACCGTCGAATCGGCTCCGCCTGAAAAGCCGACGATTATTGCGTTTGATTCGTTAATAAGATCGAATATTCCGCTTTTCTTGCAATATTCAAGAGCCTTTTTGTAGACCACGACGATTCCTCCTTTATCAGTTTATATCGTTTTTCAGTATGTATTCCATCAAAAGCTGTCCGCCGAGGGCGACGGCCGCAGCTGCTGCGGAATGCTCAAGCATAAGAATGACGAAAGACGGCGAAAATGCGCCGCTTTCAGCACCGACAGCGATGAACATAAGCTGAAAAATAACGGCGCTGAAGAATATTTTTGATATAATTTCCGAAAAAATATATGTAAGCTTCAATGATCTTTCCTCCGGTTACAGATTTATATAATAATTCTATATCCGAAGGGCTGTAGAATCAAGGAACAATATATTCATCGATGCCTAAACATTTCCATTATAATAATATACAAAAAAACATTGATTGTCAAGGAAAGGATATAAATGCAAACTGAGGGTTTGGTGGTGCGACCCTCAGCGAGTCATCCTGAGCGGAGTAAAACACCACAGTGCGGTGTTTTACGAAGTCGAACCATCCCGAGGGATGGTGCCCTCTTCAGAGGGC
>JAZUAR010000050.1:0-9468 GCA_045638055.1 Candidatus Avispirillum sp. | reverse complement strand
GAGGGGAGGCTCCGCCGAAGGCGGTGGTGAGGTGTAGCCGCGAAGCGGCGTGGCCTTGCGAAGCAAATAAGTAAACAAGCAAAGCTTCGCTTTGCAACGGCAACATACGTTGCCTACACCTCATCCGTCACCCTGCGGGTGCCACCTTCCCCTCAAGGGGAAGGCAACAGTCAAGGTCATTGATTTTTCTGTATATGACGGAGAATATCGAAGCATACTCCTCTGAAATTACTGTTCACGTCCCTGTTTGTATAACGAAGAACTGTAAGGCCTATAGAACTAAGATAATCATCTCTTTCAATATCCTTTTGGCGATGCTCTTCCTTATAATGCTGTGCACCGTCAAGCTCGATGACTGTTTTAGCTTCTGCACAGTAGAAATCTACGATATAATTACCGATAACCTTTTGTCTGTTAACAGTAACATCCAATGTTTTCAGAAAGTCATACCATAGTTTTCTTTCTTCAGGTGTCATGTTTTTCCTTAATGTTTTTGCATTTGGAGTAAGCTTTTGGTTTTTTGTTTTATTCATAATCGCAAAATATAAAAGTCTGCCCCGCATAGCGGGGCAGATTTATTTTATTTCTTTGCTCTCTTTCTTGCGGGGCGGCGGTGGGTTGTGGAGCACTGACGGTAGTCAAAGATGGGAGGCACCTTTGCAGTATTACGGTCAAACTCTGTGCCGTCACGCTTAGCCTTAGCCTCTTCAATGAGAAGCCAGAGCTCTGTGATGATCGTCTCGCCCTCGCGGATATCGGGGAGGATAAGTCCGCCGTTCTCCCAGAGAACAGCCTCTGCCTCTTCGATGTGGCCGAGGTGGATGTGTGCCATTGTCGCATAAAGGCGAACTCTGCCGATAGCTCTTACCTCCTCGGGCATGGAGGCGTAAAGCTCGATCGCCTCGCTGTCCTTGCCTGCGCCGACGAGGATCTCCATCGCTTCCTTGGCAATGGAAATATCGTGGGGGAGCATCTTTGCCGCGTTTGTAATGTGGAGAGAAGCGTTTTCCGCGTCTCCGATAACCTTTTTAACAACGCTCTTGCCGTACTCAGCCCATGCGGAGTTCTTGATAGCCTGAGACTTTTCAAGCTCGATCCAGCCGTCGTTGAGGCGTCCCTCGGCAATATAGCTCATACCGAGCTGAAGGGAAGCATACCAGTTATCCTTATCCGTGGTCTCAGCCGCCTCTTCCATAAGGCGTGTCCATTCGGGCTGAAGCATCCAGGAAATGGGGGAATCGTTTTCGTCGTGCTCAAGATACTTCTTATCGTTGAGAAGGCTTACCCAGTCTGCCTGCTCCTCGCCAACGGTACCGAAGTCAAGGTGGGGAGTCATCTGAGGTCTGCCGTTCTTTTCGCGGAGAAGGTTTTCAAGAGCGCCCCAGCCGCTGCCGCGGAAGATAAGCTCTCCGTCAGCCGCGCTTCTTGCCATAGGCTTTGTGCTTTCGAGAAGCTCGTCCATCTTTTCGTCTGTGATGATCTCGTCAAGACGGGCAGCAACCTCGGCCTTTGCAGCCTGCCACTCGCCGTGAACTGTGTCGCCGTCAGCAGAGAGTGCGCCGTAAGCCTCAAGCCACTCCCATGTTGTGTGGGGAGGCATGGGGAGGCACTCGTACTGAGTATGTGCGATACCGCCCTGAAGCTCAACGTATCTGTCGGGAGAGCCGTCTGTTGTGAGGTATTCCTGCCAGCGGTCGCCGCCGGGATTCTGACCCCAGCAGAAGAGCTTTCTGCCCTTGAGTCTGTAAGTGGATGCGAAGATAAGGCCGTAGCCGTCAGAGTCGAGACAAGCCTCGAACTTTCTTGCCTTGTGGGGGATGTTATAGAAATAGTCGCCTGCGGCGGGAACGTTGATGGGGTATGTAACGTCATCGCCGTTATATTCGGGGATATCTACCTTGCTTGTGTTGTTATCAGCTACAAAGGTAGTGTCCGCATTTACAACGATTCTTGTGTCGGGAGTTTCGGGAGCTGCAATGTTGGACCACCAGTACATGGGAACAACGTCGGGCAGGGGATTGATGATTCTGTTTCTTGCGAAAAGAACCTTGCTTCCTGCGGGGAGGAAGAAGTCCATCTGCTGAACAACGCGGCGGATACGGTGGAACTCATACATACGGAGAACGGGAGTGCCGTCCTCGAGATGAGTTGTTGTTGTGAACATAGTCTCACAGGTGTGAACGTGGTGACCGAACATACCGCAGTTCCATTCAACACCGCCTGATGTCCATGCGTTTCTTGCCGCAAGGTTGCAGGGGCGCATTACGGGGTTTGTATAGAGAAGGTCCTTGCCTGCCTCCTTATCGAAAAGAGACATCATCTTTCCGCCCCATTCGGGAAGGAAAACAGCCTTGAGATATTCGTTCTCAAGAACAACGCCGTTCATCTCCTTGTCCTTGAGCTCACGGGTGTACATATCCTGCATCTTGTAGGGGAAGCAGGAGGGAACGTGGCCGTAGCCTATGTAGAGCTCGTCGTCCTCGGTAAGACCGGAGTCGCCGTTGCGGTGCCAGAAGTTGAGCTTCTGAAGACCGGGAAGGCTTGAAGTGCCGTTCATATCCTGGCAGGGCATATTAAACTTTATAAATTCAAGAGTTGTTGCCATATTAAACCTCACTTATTAAGATAGGGAATAACCTTTGTGATATCACCGGCACCCATAATAATTATCATATCGTTTTCAGTTGCGTTTTCGTTGAGATAGTCTGCAATATCAGTAAACTGCGCAATGAAGCGGGCATTGGCACCGAGAGAGTCGATCTTATCGGAGAGGGCCTCGCTTGAAGTGCCGTAAATATTTGTTTCTCTTGCGGAGTAGATGGGCGCGAGGATCATCTCGTGAGCACCTCCGTTTGCGAGAGATTCGGCAAAATCGTCAAAAAGCTCTGCAGTTCTGGAATAGGTGTGGGGCTGGAAAACGCAGAAAACTCTTTCGTAGTCCATCTGAGCTGCCGCAGAGAGGGTAACTGCGATCTCTGTGGGATGATGAGCATAGTCGGAGTATACTGCCGCGCCGCAGTCTGCATCGCGGTCGGCACGGTCCATTCTTCTTCCTGCGCCGCGGAACTTTGCAAGACCGCGGGCAATAGCCTCGCCCTCGCCTCCGCAAAGGTGGCAGGCTGCCGCTGCTGCAAGTGCATCGCAGATACAGTGTGCGCCTGCAACTGCAAGCTCAACGTGGCAGAGAAGCTCGTTTTTATAGTAGATATTAAAGTGACCGCAGCCGTGAACGAAGGTGATATCGTCAGCTCGGTAATCAGCGCCGTCGCATTCAACGCCAAAGGTCACAAGGCGACCCTCAAAGCCCTTTGCCGCCTCCATAACGTCGTCATCAGCGCAGTTGACGAGGGCGATTCCGCCGTCTGTCAGCGCCATGAACTTTCTGTATGACTCGTGGATCTGCTTCATTGACTTGAAGTAGTCAACGTGGTCCATTTCGATATTGAGAACAACGGCGATGGTGGGGTAGAAGGAATGGAAGGAGTCCATATACTCGCAGGCCTCGAAAACGAAGAAGTCCTCGCCGCCGATGCGGTGGTAGCCGCCAACGTCCTTCATAACGGCACCGCAGGATGCGGTGGGGTCAAGACCGGCCTCTGTGAAAACGATCTCAGTCATAGAGGTTGTGGTAGACTTTCCGTGCATACCGGAAATACCGATTCGCTGACCGTAGCCGGACATAAGATAGCCGAGATAGTCAGCGCGGGAGATGCAGGGAATACCCTTCTTCTTTGCCGCCGCGTATTCGGGGTTTGTTTCGGGGATAGCTACCGTGTAGATAAGAGCGTCGATGCCTTCGATATGGGAGGCATCCTCCTCGTAATAAACTGTGATGCCGAGAGACTCAAGCTCCTCGGTTACGGGAGTTCTTGTTCTGTCATAGCCTGAAACCTCGTGTCCGCGAAGACGGGAGATATGGGCAAGAGAGCACATTGAAACGCCGCCGATTCCGCAGAAAAAGAGGCTTTTTTTGCCGTCAAGTATCTTGGAAATAACTCCGGCGCCAAAATTGGTATTATCGAGAGCCATAATAAACCTCGCCAAAAATTATAATATATATCATTATATCATATACTCCCGGAAAATGAAACAGGAAAAAGAAAAATAATAATGTATAAAATAAAGTCTGCGAAAAGTTTTTTAAAGCTATGCTTTTGGCGTCATCCTGAGCGGAGCCCCCATAGAGCAGATCCCGCTTCGCGCCCTCCCATGGGTCGGGTTCGACTTCGCAAACAATTCGCAGGATTGTTTGCTCCGCTCAGGATGACGTAAAAGGGGGCGTAGTCGAACCCCGCAGGGGCAACCGATGGATGCCATCGGTTGGGATCTGTGTTATTCGCTTTTAAATTGTGTTTTTTTAATTTAATTGTAAATTATTTATAATTTAACTGTACAAAACGGGGGAGTTTATGATATAATGCTATTTTAGTAAGTTATCAGCTTCATAAGTGAGGTATATATGATTGAAGTATCAAACCTTGTAAAGGTATACGGCACAAATCTTGCGCTGGACGGTGTTTCCTTCACTGTGGGCGAGCGAGAGATCCTCGGATTCCTCGGCCCTAACGGTGCAGGCAAATCCACCTGTATGAATATTATGACCGGATATCTTTCCTCGACCTCGGGCACTGTCAAGATCGACGGTGTGGACATTTCCGAAAAGCCCGACGAGGTAAAGAAGAATATCGGCTTTCTCCCCGAGCAGCCCCCTCTTTACGGCGATATGACAGTTTCCGAGTATCTCGGATTCGTCTATGAGCTGAAGGGCTGCAAGTTCAACCGCCAGAAGCATCTTGAGGAGATCCTCAAGGTGACCCGTCTTACAGACGTTAAGGGAAGGATCATCAAGAATCTTTCCAAGGGCTACCGCCAGAGAGTGGGCATTGCTCAGGCTCTTGTGGGAAATCCCAAGGTACTTATTTTTGACGAGCCTACCGTTGGCCTTGACCCCAAGCAGATCATTGAGGTAAGAAACCTCATCAGAACTCTCGGCAGAGATCATACTGTCATTCTTTCAACCCATATCCTTTCCGAGGTTCAGTCTGTTGCAGACAGAATCATCATCATCAACGAGGGCAAGGTCCTCGCCGATGAAAAGACGGAGAGCATCAACCGCGCCATCAACGAAAACGTTCGTTATATGGTTAAGATCTGCGGACCCCAGAAGGAGGTTCTTGCAGCTCTCAAGGAGGTCAGCGGCGTAACTCATGCTGAGATCTCCAGCGAAAGAGAAAAGGACAGCTTCACCTACCACGTCGAGAGCGAGGCGGGATTCGATATGAGAAAGAATCTTTTCTTTGCAATGGCAGAGAAGCAGTGGCCCATTATCGCTCTTGAGCAGGAGGGCGTATCCCTTGAGGACGTGTTCATCAAGCTCACAGACGTAAAGGCAACAAAAGAGCAGACTAAGAGAAGAGGAGGAAGAAGATAATGCTTGCGATTTTCAAAAGAGAGCTTCGCTCTTATTTTACAACTCCTACGGGATATGTCTTTGCGGCAATATTCCTTTGTGCATCAGGCTTCCTTTTCGCCTTCTGCACACTTCAAATGCAGACTGCTGACGTTTCCTCATATTTTCAGTTTCTGATGTATGCATATATCGTCATTATCCCCTTGCTTACGATGCGCTCCTTCTCCGAGGAGAAAAAGAGCGGCACAGAGCAGCTCCTGCTCACTTCACCCGTAAGCCTTGTATCTATGGTAATGGCAAAATTCCTTGCGGCATTCACAATGTTTTCAGGAACTCTTCTTGTGAGCTGCATCTATTTCTTCACCCTCGGTCTTTATGCAACAGACCCCAACTGGGCTAAGGTGATCGGCTGTACCTTCGGTATGCTTCTCGTCGGTATGTGCTTTATTGCCATCGGTATCTTCGTTTCATCCCTGACAGACAGCCTCTTCACAGCGGCTCTCGGCACCATCGGTGTTCTTGCAGGTCTTGTTGTTATCGCCATCATCAACGGTCTTATCGATAACTACTTTATCCGTATCATCTTTGACTGGCTTTCCATCTACTCAAGATATCTCAACTTCACTTACGGTATTTTCGATATTGCAAGTGCTGTTTACTATATTTCCATCTGCGTTGTATTTCTGTTTCTTACCGTGCGCGTTTACGAAAAACGCAGACTTGCATAAGGAGGCCGTACTGTGAGAAGAAAAAAGTTTTATAATGATTCAAAAAAGAAGAAGTTTGCATTCTATCAGACTGCAATAACAGTTCTTTTTATCGCTTTTGTTATCGTGCTTAACACTGCAATTTATGCACTTGCCGAACATTTCCTCTGGTATATCGATATGACAGAGGGTCAGGTGTTCACTCTCAGCGATGAAGCGAAGGCACTTTTGACAGCTGTAGAAAAAGATTCCGATAAGGACGTCAACATTTATTTTACAGTTGATCCCGATAAGATCTACGCTGCCAGCCCTTATCTTTACTACGTTTATCAGACCTCTCTCGAGATGGAGAAGGAGTATGACTATATTAACGTAGAGTGCGTTGATATCGTAAAGAACCCCAACTTTTTCAGAAAGTTTTATGCAAGTGCCGCACAGGATATCTACACCACAAGCGTGGTAGTTGAAAGCGGCGAGGAGTTCCGTCTTTTTGCAATCGAATCCTTCTTTATAAACAACGAGGATGGCTCCATCTGGGGCTATCAGGGCGAGTATAAGCTCATCTCCGCTATCCTTTCAATGACTGCGGCAGATATGCCCACCGTTGCATTTACAACAGCTCACGGAGAAAACACAGGCAACGAGTCCAATGCCTTCCAGAGTCTCTTTAAGGCTGCAGGCTTTGACGGTGAGACCGTAGACCTCTCCAAAGAGCATTTCTCCGATGATACAAGAATCGTTGTTATCAATAACCCTGTATACGATTTTGCGGGTATTGAGGGCGAGGCGGCTAACGAGATCGAGAAGCTTGATAAGTTCCTCGACAGCTACGGATGCCTTATGGTATTCTCAAGCCCCGAGCATTCCGGAAATCTCAAGAATCTTTCCGAGTTCCTTAAGGAATGGGGTATCGCCTTCACTGCAAACACATACGTGAAGGATACTCAGAATGCAATGACAGTTGACGGAAAGTCACTTTATGCAAAGTACGGCGAGGATTCTCTCGGAGCATCCCTCTATACCGACATCACAGACCTTGATACAGCTCCCAAGACTGTTATCAGAAACGCATCTCCCATCGAGATCCTTTATGAATCCAATTCCGCTCTTGACGGAACCCGCGTTGTTTCCCCTGTTTTCCTTTCCCATGATACTGCCGTTGCAGTTAAGGACGGCAAGGAGGAGAAGCTTGGTTCAGCGCCTCTCATGACAATCTCAAGAGAGACAAGAATCGTTGAGAATGAGGAATATTATTCCTACGTTCTTGCCTGCGGAAGCTCAAGCTACGTAGACGGTGCATGGCTCCTTTCCAACAGCTATGCAAACAGCGACGTTATCTATAACGCAATGCGTATCACAGGACGCGAGCGCGTTCTTGCGGATATCGAGTACAAGGTGCTTGACGATACAGAGCTTATCATCACAACAGCGGCTGCAAACAACTGGACAGTTGTCCTCACGGTAACACTTCCCGTTCTTCTTGCAATTGCAGGAGCTGTCGTTTGGGTAAGGAGAAAGAATTTATGAGAAGGCAGGGAATACTGATCATTGTTTTTGCCGTTCTCTTTGCTCTTTCCATTGTAGGCTATTTCGTGTTTATCCGCCCTCTGACTACCCCTGAGGTCAAGGAGGAGGAGGCTCCCGAAACGGAGGATGGAGAGGAGCTTGACTCCAAATTCCGCTTCTTCATGTTCGGCTCTCTTGAGAGAAGCGAGATAGCTTCCATCACCGTTGATAACGAATACGGCGGATTTACCTTTGAAAACAACGGCTCCGGCACATTCTATATCAAGGGATACGATTACGTTTCCTATGATCTTGAGCTTTTTGCTCAGCTTGTCAATATCACGTCCTATACGCTTTCCAAGGCAAAGCTGGGATCAAATCTTTCTGATGAAAAGATGGATGAGTACGGCCTTCTCGAGCCCTGCGCAAGCTGGACTGTAACCGCCCTTTCCGGAGACAGCTATACTGTATACGTTGGCGATAAGCTCCTGACAGGCGGCGGCTATTATTGCAGACTTGAAGGCAGAGACAGCGCGTACGTTCTCGGAACGAACGTTGAAACTGCAGTTCTCGTGCCTATTGAAAAGTACGTAACTCCCATTCTCGTATCGGGAATGACCAACGACGATTATTACCTCACAGACGATTTCACTATGTATCATGACGGAGAGCAGCTCTTCAGCCTCACTCTGGTCGATAAGGATGAGCAGGTCAATGAAAATGCTCTTGCCGAGGTTATAATGGATTATCCCACAGCATATTATCCCAACAGCTCCCTTTACTATACGATCATTTACGATTATATGGAGCTTGTTGCCGAGAGCTGTGTTAAGCTTGGCGCATCCCAGGAGGATCTTGAGGAGAAGGGTCTTGCAGATCCTGCTCATAAGATAACCTTCGTTCATAACAAGGCGAAGTATGAGCTTCGCTTCAGTGAGCTTACTGAGGACGGATACTATTACGCATACTCCAATTTCTGCCCCGGCGTTATTGCCCGCGTGGACGGAGAGGCCTTTAAGTATCTGGAATACGATCTTATCAAGTGGATCGATGAATATACCTTCCAGGAGTATATAACAAAGATCGGTTCCATTGAGGTAAAGACCGATAAGGTGGACGCACAGTATCGCCTTACTCACGATCTTGATAAGGACGGAGACGAGATATTCTACGTTGAAGCAAACGGCAAAAACCTCAGCGAGGAGCAGCTTGATAACTTCAGACAGTATTATAAGTCCTTCCTTGCGCTTACTATCGAGGACTACTATTATAACGATGAATACTGTCCCCTCACAGAGGAGGAGGTTCAGGCGATGATCGCGGATAAGAGTAATGCTTATCTTACATTTAAGTATGAAACTGTCAGCGGAGAGGGCGCGGAGCTTTCGTTCTATGAGTATTCAACAAGACATTCTCTCCTGACCGTAAACGGCGTGGGCGAATTCTACGTTCTCACAGACCTTGTGAAGAAGCTTGAAAACGATACGATAAGAATCCTCAACGGCGAAACCGTAACCGCGTTTGATAAAAACTGATAAAAAGGTTGTTGCACCTGCTGCAACAACCTTTTTGTTTTATTTGCAAAAACTTTAAAAAGGAGTTATATAAATTCGGGTTTATCGAACAGTTGAGTGGGGCTCTTTATAAGGCTTCCCCTTGAGGGGAGGCTCCGCCGAAGGCGGTGGTGAGGTGTAGCCGCGAAGCGGCGTAGGTTTTGAGAAGCAAAGGGATTTTCATTACTTCGCAGAGCAACGGCAACATTCGTTGCCTACACCTCATCCACCACTACCGTGGTCCCCCTTCCCCTCAAGGGGAAGGCAACAAACCGACAAACCCAAATTTAAA
>JAZUAR010000049.1:0-10730 GCA_045638055.1 Candidatus Avispirillum sp. | reverse complement strand
GTTGAGCTTGATGATCTCGCCTGTGGAGCAAGCCTCTGCTCTGAGAGCTTCTGCCTGAGCTTCGCTTCCGTCGATCCAAACGATCTTATCGGGCTGAGTCATAGCAGCCATCTCGTCGATCCAGGAAAGAACATACTTGTTGTTTGTCATTTTCATTATCTCCTTTAAAAGATTTACAAAATGATATACATATTTTGCTAACAATATATTACCATCAAAGTTTTTGTTTTGCAATAGCAATTTACAAATATTTGTGTTAAAAAAGTGTAAAAAGGGAATATTTCTGAGTTTGACCTTAACACATTTAAAACTATAAATATTTAAATAGGTATTTACTTTTGTGCGGGGATTTGATATAATTTAAAAAACATCTGTTTCAAGGAGGATATATGGCTGTTCTTAACGATAAAGAAAAGGCGATGTTTGATTATATTAACCGCCAGTTCGAGGAAACGGGATATTCCCCCAGCGTCCGTGATATACAAAAGGCTCTCGGTATCGGCAGCACCGCTACCGTTTATAATTACATAGAAAAGCTTTGCGAGAAGGGTTATCTCAGAAAGGATGCAACAAAAAGTCGCTCTCTGAGACCTGTAGGCGATTCCCCCGTCTATCGCGTTCCCGTAATCGGTAAGGTAACTGCAGGCGCGCCTATTCTTGCATTTGAGGAGAACGATGGATTCGTTTCCTTTTCTCCCGAGGGTCGCCGCTTTGATTCCTCGTCTCTTTTTGCTCTCAAGGTAAGGGGAAGAAGTATGATAAATGCGGGAATCATGGATGGAGATATTGCAATCGTAGAAAAGTCTGATATTGCAAGAAGCGGAGAGATCGTCGTTGCTATGATCGACGATGAGGCAACGGTAAAGACCTTTTATGCAGAGGGCGGAAAGTTCCGTCTTCAGCCCGAAAACGATGAATACGAGCCTATCTTCACAGACCACGTTAGAATCCTCGGCAAGGTTGTAGCAAGTATAAGATATTATTGATCAAAAGCCCTCTTTCGAGGGCTTTTTTACATAATATTTCACTCTCTGCAAATAATAGCTGTAAATACCTTTGAAAAAGGGGACGGCTATGGAAAATAAAGACCTGCTCAGCTCTGATTTTGATTCCAATATCAGAACCATGGATAAAATACTCAGGTGCGATGAAAACTTCGACCTGATTAAACGAACCTTAACAATCAACAACACCCGATGCGTCATGTACTACGTGGACGGCTTTATAAAAGCGGAATCCATGCAAAAGCTAATGATGCATCTTTTCTCCGTAAAGGATTTCGGTGACGGAAGCGACGGTGCGGCAAAGAAGTTTTCGGATACCTCTCTGCCTGCCGTTGAGGTGGACGTTCAAAACTCCGTCGATGCGCTCACGGTTGCGGTATTATCGGGCTGTACTGCCTTTTTCTCCGAGGGATTTGGTAGCAATGCTCTCGTTATCGATATGCGAACCTATCCTGCAAGGGAGGCCTCGGAGCCTGAAAATGACAGGGTAATGCGAGGCAGCCGCGACGGATTTGTTGAAACGATGATATTCAATACAGCAATGATACGCCGCCGTATCCGCGACCCGAAATTAACGGTCAAATACCTCTCTGCAGGAGAGAAAACGAGAACGGATATGGCGCTTTGCTATATTGAAGGCGTTGCGGATGCGGAATATGTGAAGGACCTTTCTGAAAGGATATCGGGGATGGAATGTGAGTCTCTCGTTATGGGTCACAGAAGTGTCGCAGAAACTCTTATAAAGCAGAAATGGTATAACCCATTTCCCAAAATAAGAACAACGGAGCGCCCCGATGCGGTTGCCGCAACCATACTTGAGGGCGGAGTAGTGCTAATATGCGATAACAGCCCCGAGGCCATGCTGTTTCCTACCTCAATTTTTGATTTTCTGCAGGAAACGGATGATTATTATTTCCCGCCGCTGACGGGAACTTATCTGCGTATAATCCGCCATATCGTTTTCTGGCTCACAATGCTGCTCACTCCCGTGTGGTATCTTCTTATTTCCTACGAAAGCATCCTTCCCGAATGGATGGGTTTTATAATACCGAAGGACCCGGGGCAGCTGCCTATCATCGTTCAGCTGTTTTTGACGGAGTTTGTCCTTGACGGCCTGAAGCTTGCATCCCTCAATACCCCAAGCACTCTGTCAAACTCCCTCTCCGTGGTAGGCGGTCTTCTCCTCGGTGATTTTGCCGTACAGGTGGGATGGCTTTGCCCCGACGTTATTCTGTATATGGCATTCGTTGCCATCACAAACTTCACTCAGTCCTCATACGAGCTTGGCTACGCCTTCAAGTATATGAGAATGATGACACTGTTGCTGGTAGCCCTTTTCGGTATCTGGGGACTTTTTGCGGGAATATTAATAACCTTTATTCTCGTAGCAACAAACAAAACGGTAAACGGAAAGAGAAACTATCTCTATCCCCTCATACCATTCAACGCCAAGGCTCTTGCAAGACTATTTTTCAGACTTAAAAAGAGAAGATGAAATAGCGTAAATTTGGGTTTGTCGGGGAGTTTGAATTGTTCAATGTAGGGGTGTGCATTGCTCGCCGATGCAAAATAAAAGTTAAAGTAAAACGTAAAGGCGAGAAAGATAACTGTAAATTTAAACGTAGGGGAGGGGCTTGCTCCTCCCGCTACAGACGCATCGATTCGGGATAAATTTCGTTTCGTTCGTGTGCAGATATGCGGGACGATGTGGGCATCGTCCCCTACGGATAACAAATTTCGTTTCGGTTCATGTGCTGATGTGAGGACGAGCGATGCTCGCCCCTACAAAATATCTAAACCGTCTCACTATCATTTAAATTTAGTTATATTTATATAGAAAATTGTTGAAATGATAAATGTTTGGTGCTATAATTACCTTGTATATTTATTTAATCGGAGATTATTATGAAAAAATATCTTGCTATTGACCTTGGCGCTTCCAGCGGCAGAGGTATTCTCGGTAAAATCGAAAACGGAAAGCTCACTCTCGAAGAGGTGCATCGCTTTTCCAACGACCCTGTTGTAACCGAGTCCGGCTTCTTCTGGGATACTCTTCGTCTTCTTTATGAGATCAAGGCGGCTATCCTCAAGTGCTCTCTCGGTGAGGGTGTTGACACCATCGGTATCGACACATGGGGCGTTGACTACGCTTACATAGATTCAACAGGTGCTATGATGGCGCCCTCCTATCAGTACAGAGATCACAGAACAACTCCCATGATGGACAAGGTGTACGGTATTATCCCTTATGCTGATCTTTATAAGGTAACAGGTATTGAGTCTATGAGTTTCAATACTATTTTCCAGATAGCAGACGATATAACACGCCGTCCCTGGCTTTGCGAGAACGCAAAGACTCTTCTTCTCACTCCCGACCTTCTCGGATATCTTCTCACAGGCGAGTGTGCCTCCGAATACACCATCGCATCCACAACAGCTCTTATGGATGCCGAGAAGCGCGAGTTCTCCGATGAGCTTTTCGAAAAGCTCGGAATCAAGAAGGATCTTTTTGCTCCCGTTGTAATGCCCGGTAACGTTCTCGGTAAGCTCACAAAGAAGATCGATGAGGAAACAGGCCACAGCGGCGCTGTTGTAGTAAACGTAGGAAGCCACGATACATCAAGTGCTATCGCTGCAGTTCCTGCGACTGACGATGGATTCCTCTTTATCTCCAGCGGCACATGGTCTCTTATGGGTATCGAGTCCGATACACCTGTTATCAACGATATTACAAGAAAGTACAGCTTCACAAACGAGGGCGGTACCTTCGGTAAGATCAATATCATGAAGAATATCATGGGTCTCTGGCTCATTCAGGAGTCCCGCCGTCAGTGGAAGAGAGAAGGACTTAACTATTCCTTCGATGAAATGTCCGATGCAGCTCTCAAGTCCGAGCCCTTTGCCTCTATCATCAATCCCGATGATCCCATGTTCAATGAGGCAGGCGATATGCCCGGAAAGATCCGTGAGTACTGTAAGAAGACAGGTCAGAAGATTCCCGAAACTATGGGCGCTGTTGTCCGTGCTATTTTCGAGTCCCTCGCTCTCCGCTACCGCTGGACTGCGGAAAAGCTTGAGGAGCTCACAGGCAAGAAGTACAATACTATCAATATCGTAGGCGGCGGTACAAAGGCGGAGCTTCTTTGCCGATTCTGCGCTAACGGTACAGGCAGAACAGTAGTTGCAGGTCCCGTTGAGGCTACCGCTATCGGTAATATTCTTGCACAGGCTGTTGCTGCAGGCGAGGTTTCCGGTGTTCAGGAGGCTCGCGAGATCGTAAGAAATTCCTTTGAGACAAAGACATACATCCCCGAGGAGGATCTTTGCGAGGGATGGGATAGCGCATACGCCCGTTTTGTTGAACTCATAGGTTAAGAAAATGTTAGATAACTTCATATACAGCGTAAACGTAATTTTACCTGTATTTATAATTGTGATTCTCGGATTCGTTCTGGGAAGAACTAAATTCATAGGCGAGGGATTTATAGAGCCTGCTGAAAGAATAGTTTTTAAGGTGGCTCTTCCCGTTATGCTTTTTTTGGAGGTTGCGGGAGCTGAGAAGCTGACAGGCGGCGATTTTAAGCTTATTGCTTTCTGTGTCTGTGCCGTCACATCTGTTTTCCTTCTTGTTTCTCTCAGCGCTCTGGTGCTTGTTAAAAAGGAGCATAGAGGAGCCTTTGTACAGGGCTCGTCAAGATCAAATTTCGCAGTCCTCGGCATCCCCCTTGCTATCAGCATGTTCGGTGATGCGGGAGCTGTGGCTATCGCTCTTGTTATGCCCTTTGTAATCATTATGTTCAATGCTTATTCCGTCATCGTTCTTTCCGTATTTGCTACGGGAGGGGAGAAGGTAAGCGTAAAGGAAACTTTGAAAAGACTCCTTTTGAACATAGTAACGAACCCACTTATAATTGCGGTGGTGCTTGCACTCCCCGTGCTTTATTTTGAAATCGATCTTCCCACCTTTGCAGACAGAAGCCTTGATTATATCAGTGCTATGACAACACCTCTTTCTCTTATTTGTCTCGGCGCAAACTTCAAGCTTTCCGCAGTGAAGGGAAGAATGGGTGCGGCTCTTGGTGCTACTTCATTAAAGCTTGTGGTCCTTCCGCTTTTGACGGTTTCCGTTGCGGCACTGATGGGATTTCGCAATGAAGCCCTCGGTACCATATTCATTCTTTTCGGCGCCCCCTCAGCTGTATCAAGCTATATAATGGCCCGCAATATGAAGAATGATTCCGACCTTGCGGCGCAGATTCTTCTTTTTACCACAATGCTTTGTATTTTCACCGTTTTCGGTGGGGTATTTCTGCTGAAAACCTTGTCTCTCATATAAAAGTGATTGTGCAAGGTGCAGAAAATTATATTTCTTTACAAAAATCGCAAAAAAATTACATATTTTCTTTGAAAATCAGATTTTTTGTGATATAATTATTTGTCAACGTATGACCATTACATAAAATAATCAATTTTTCGGAGGTTACAATGGAGAGCTTGTACGGAGAACTTGGCATTATCGCCATGAGAGGCTGTGAGCAGTTTGTCGGTGTTGTAGACAATTATCTCAAGGAATGGAGACGTCATGATGACGATAAGGATTTCATCATGCACGTAGATTGCCCCCGTTTCTCTAGCGGCGAGGCTAAGGCACTGCTTAAGGAGTCTGCAAGAGGCCACGATATTTATATTATTTCCGACTGCTTTAACTACGGTCAGGAGTACAAGATGTACGGCAGAATGGTACCTATGAGTCCCGATGATCATTTTGCTGATCTTAAGAGAGTTATTGCTGCAATCGAGGGTAAGGCATCCAGAATTTCTGTAATCATGCCTATGCTTTACGAGGGCAGACAGCATAAGAGAAGCTCCAGAGAGTCTCTTGACTGTGCAATGGCACTTCAGGAGCTTGTACAGATGGGCGTTTCCAACATCATCACATTTGATGCTCACGACCCCAGAGTACAGAATGCTATTCCTCTCAGCGGATTTGATAATATCCGTCCTTCCTATCAGATGCTCAAGGCTCTTATCAATGAGTATCCCGATATTTCTCTCGGCAAGGATGATATCGCATTCATCTCTCCCGACGAGGGCGCTATGTCCAGAAGTATGTATTTCTCATCTCTTCTCGGCGTAGACCTCGGTATGTTCTATAAGAGAAGAAACTACACAGTAATCATCGACGGCAAGAACCCCATCGAGGCTCACGAGTATCTCGGTAAGTCAGTTGAGGGTAAGGACGTTGTCGTTGTTGACGATATGATCGCATCCGGTGAATCCTGTCTCGACGTTTGCGAGCAGCTCAAGGAGCGCGGTGCAAGAAGAGTATTCATGTTCGCAACCTTCGGTCTCTTCACAAACGGTCCCGAGGTGTTCGATAAGGGCTACGAGAAGGGTCTCTTCGATAAGGTATTCACAACAAACCTTATCTACACAAGACCTGACGTTCTTGAGCGCCCCTGGTATTCTTCCGTAAATATGTGCAAGTACGTTGCATATATCATTGATACACTTAATCACGACCAGTCCATTTCCGAGCTTCTCAATCCTGTTGGTCGTATACATAAGCTCCTTGATAAGCAGGCTGAAAAGAACGCTCAGCAGCTTTCTATTGGAGAATAATTTTTAAAGGAACGGTTTTTTCGATGATAGCTTTAAAAAAGCAGCTCGGAGAGATACTCTGTAAGGCTGTTGCGGCTTCCTTTGAGGGCGCCGCAATCACAGCTGACGAGCTTGTAACAATGCTCGAGTATCCCCCCGATAGCTCTATGGGTGATATTGCGTTCCCTTGCTTCAAGCTTTCAAGAACGCTCAAGTGTGCGCCTCCCATGATCGCACAGAAGCTTGCAACTGCTGAGTTCGATTCCGATATCGTAACAGCTCAGGCGGCAGGCCCCTACCTTAATTTCAAGATTTCCGAAAAGTACCTCACAGAGAATGTTCTCGGTGCGGTTCTTTCCAAGGGCGAAAGCTACGGCTCTTTTGACTTTGGCGAGGGAAAGACAGTCGTTCTCGACTATTCATCCCCCAATACCTCAAAGCCCTTCCATATCGGCCACCTCGGTACAACTGTTATCGGACATTGCTTGAAGCTCCTTCACGAGTTTGCAGGCTATAAGTGTCTCGGTATCAACCACCTCGGTGACTGGGGTACTCAGAACGGTAAGCAGATCGTTGCTTTCAAGCGCTGGGGTAATAAGGAAGAGGTAGAAGAGAAGGGCTGCGACGGACTTGTTGAGCTTTACGTAAAGTTCCACGAGGAAGCAGATAAGGATCCCTCTCTTAACGACGAGGCAAGAGCTGAGTTCAAGAAGATGGAAATGCATGATCCCGAGAACATTGCTCTCTGGAAGTGGTTCCTCGATATCAGCCTTAAGGAATATAAGGTAACCTACGATCAGCTCGGCATCACATTTGACCATTATATGGGCGAGAGCTTCTTCTCCGATAAGATGGATGCTCAGATCCAGATCATGCGTGATAAGGATCTTCTTAAGCTTGATGACGGCGCTTCTATCGTCGATCTTTCCGAATATAATATGCCTCCTTGCCTTATTCTTAAGCGCGACGGAGCATCTCTCTATCCCTCCCGTGATATTTCTGCGGCAGTTTACAGAAAGGATAACTTTGATTTCTCAAAGTGTATCTACGTAACAAGCGCAGGTCAGAGCCTCCACTTTGCACAGTGGTTCAAGGTTATGGAGCTTATGGGATACAGCTGGGTAGATCAGCTTGTTCACGTGCCCTACGGTACTGTAAGCATCGGCGGCGAAAAGCTTGCTACAAGAACAGGTAATGTTGTTCTTCTTAAGCATCTCTTCAGCCAGGCGATCGAGAAGGTTTCCGCAGTTATTAACGAGAAAAACCCCGACCTTGCAAACAAGGACGAGGTTTCCGAGGCAGTAGGCGTTGGCGCTGTTGTATTCCACTATCTCTTTAATACAAGAATCAAGGACATCAGCTTTGTTCTTGAGGATGCTCTCAGCTTTGAGGGTAGCACAGGACCTTACGTTCAGTACACATATGCAAGAACCTGCAGCATTCTTGCTAAGGCAGGAAAGCTCGAAAAGTCCGACCTCACAATCACAGCTGAGGACGAGGCAGAGGTTATCAAGGTTCTCGCTCGTTTCCCTGAAAAGGTTCTCGCGGCAATCGAGGACTATGAGCCCTCTTATATTGCCCGCTACGCTATCGAGCTTGCAACAGCATTTAACAGATTCTATCATAACTGTCCCATTCTTTCCGCTGAGGACGAATCAGTAAAGAATACCCGTCTTGCAATCACAGAGGCGGCAGGCACAGTTCTTAAAACAGCTCTCCGTCTTATCTGTATGAGAGCACCCGAAAAGATTTAATTATTCAGGAGTTAACCATGTCCGGACATAGCAAATGGAATAACATTAAAAATAAGAAGGCAAAGACCGATGCCCAGAAGGGTAAGATCTTTACCAAGATCGGTAAGGAGATCGCAATCGCAGTTCGTGACGGCGGTCCCGACCCTTCCGCAAACTCCAAGCTCCGCGATCTTATCGAAAAGGCAAAGGCTAATAACGTTCCTAACGATAACATCGAGCGTGCTATCAAGAAGGCATCCGGTGCAGATGCGGTAGCATACGAGGAGATCACATACGAGGGCTACGGCCCCTCCGGTGTTGCAGTTATCGTAACAACAGCAACAGATAACAGAAACCGTACAGCAGGAGAGGTTCGTCACTTCTTCGATAAGTACGGCGGAAATATGGGAACAAGCGGATGCGTTGCATTCATGTTCACAGATAAGGGCGTTATCATTATCGAAAAGGATGACGCTATTGACGAGGATGCTCTCATGGAGGTATCCCTTGAGTCCGGCGCTGAGGACTTCGTTGCAGATGATGAGGTTTACGAGATCTATACAGAGCCCGCAGACCTTGCGGCTGTTAAGGAAGCAATTGCTGCAGCAGGCTATACAGTAGCATCTGCAGAGCTTGATAAGATCCCCTCCAGCTACGTAACTCTCGAGTCCGATGATGACATTAAGAATATGAACCTTCTTATCGAGCATCTTGAGGATAACGACGACGTTCAGGATATCTACCACAACTGGGAAAACTGCGATTAAAGCGTGAAAATTTAGAAATCAAAAATTTCTAATTCGGCTTTTTCACGCCACCACTCTCCCTAAAAATGGGGCCCAACCCATTTTTGTTTCTAAAGAAACTCGGTCGAGTTCCATTACTTTCATATGGAGATTAATATGACACAAATATCCTTTCCCGGTCTTGGTATCGGCCCCTTTAAGGTTGATCCCATTGCTTTCAACGTATTCGGTGTGAGCATCACGTGGTACGGTCTTCTCATTACCTGTGGCATGGTACTTGCATTCTTCTATTGCATGCATCGCGCAAAGCAGGAGGGAATCAAGAGTGATGATATTATCGATCTTGCGATTTTGACTGTTATCCTCTCAATTCTCGGTGCAAGACTTTACTATGTAATATTTGAGTTTGATTCCTTTATAGCAACAGGCGGAAATCCTTTCCAGAATTTCGGTTCGACCCTTGTTAATATTATTAACATCCGTAAGGGCGGACTTGCTATCTACGGTGGTGTTATCGGCGGCTTTTTCTCAGGCCTTATTATCTCAAAGGCAAAGAAAATCCGTTTCCCCATCCTTCTCGATATGCTCGTTGGCGGTGTTATGATCGGTCAGATCATCGGCAGATGGGGTAACTTCATGAATGCCGAGGCGTACGGATATGAAACCGACGTGCTCTGGAGAATGGGTATCGAGAAGATATCCGGTGGCGGAGCATTTATCTCTCCCATCATCGAGGTTCATCCCACCTTCTTCTATGAGTCCTTCTGGAATCTTATAGGCCTTGTCATTATGTGCATCCTCTATAAGAACAGAAAGTTCCGCGGCGAGATCTTTGCATTCTATCTTCTTTGGTACGGTGCAGGCAGATCTGTAATCGAGGGATTGAGATCCGATAGCCTTTGGCTCTTCGGCGAGGGTTCTATCAGAGTTTCTCAGGCGCTCGGTATTGTTACCGCTGCTATTGGACTCTTCATCCTCGTTATCGGCTTTATCAAGGTTTATAAGGGCATTGATATCTGGGAGATCATAACCTCAAAGCTTAAACTGAAAAAGAAACACTGAACTGCAAAAAGGATTACTATGGCACACATTATAGATGGTAAAAAAATTGCAGAGCTGACCCGTGCAGATATCGCTGCACGGGTTGCGGCTTTTAATGATAAGAACGGCTTTCTCCCCGGCCTTGCGGTAGTTATCGTCGGTGAGAACCCCGCTTCTAAGGTTTACGTTAAAAATAAAAAGAAGGCATCCGAGGAGGCGGGTATGTATTCCGTTGTCTGCGAGATGCCCGAATCCACAACTCAGAAAGAGCTTATGGAAAAGCTTGCAGAGCTTAAACAGGACGAGAGAATCCACGGAATCCTCGTTCAGCTTCCTTTGCCTGCGCACCTTGATGAGGGAGAGGTCCTCAGATTTATTCCTCCCGAAAAGGATGTAGACGCTTTCCATGCGGAAAATACGGGACATATCATGATAGGCGACTATCAGTTCCTCCCCTGTACCCCCGCAGGCGTTATGACAATGCTCAAGTATGAGAATATCGACGTAGCAGGGAAGAACTGTGTTGTTGTGGGAAGAAGCAATATCGTAGGCAAGCCTATGGCAATGCTCCTCCTCCACGCAAACGGTACGGTAACTATCTGCCA
>JAZUAR010000048.1:0-18274 GCA_045638055.1 Candidatus Avispirillum sp. | reverse complement strand
TCTCTTGAAAGTATCGTAATTCATAACGGTATCACCCGTGTTTCAGAAGATGCATTCAGAGATTGCACGAGCCTTAATTCCATTGATCTTCCCGATTATATCGGATGTGTTATTGAGTCTTTCGCATTCATAAATACCGGATATTATAATAATTCCGAGAATTGGGAAAACGGACTTCTTATCCTTGAGGGATATCTTCTTTCTGCGGATGCAGAAACTGCAATAGGAACAGTACGTGTTCCTTCGAATGTTCATACGATTTGCGATTATGCATTTTATTACTGTGAAAATATAGAAAAGCTTATTGTTTCAGAGGGTGTGAAACGTATAGGACAGTATGCATTCGAAGTATGCGCATCAATGCATACTCTCGTTCTCCCTACTTCGATTACCTACCTTGGTGCATACTTCTATTATAACTGTCCCTCTCTTACGATAACTAACTATAAGGGCACTATGGAGGAGTTCTACTGCATCGAAAGAGATGAGGATGAATTCGATGCTGAATTCGCAAGAACTCTCGTTTTCGGTGATCTTGGCTACGACATAGAAGAGGATCAGAAATACAAAACCTACGATCTCTCCGAGCTTTTTGTAAACTATGAAGAAAAATCTCTTTCCGAGATGGTTCAGTTTATCGCTGATAATCAGGAGGTTTACTATTTCGTTGAATATTTCAGAAACCGCACAGAAAACAGCAGTGATTCTCTTTATATCCATTTGTCGGAAAATATTACTGGTGGTTACGGTACCGTACCCATGCTCGATTCTGCAGGAATGAAATATAATATTGGTAAGTATTTAAACGCTGTTGCAGTTTGGACACCTGATGTGATAGAAAGCACCAATATCATGATGGGTGAGGTCGGTAATAAAGTTCTTGTTGTCCGCTTGAGTGAAGAATTTATCGAATACGTTAATTCTCTCAACCGTCTTGACGGAAACGTATTGATTCTCGATCTTTTAATGAACATTGTCGCAAATGATAACGTTGCAGGTATCGGATGGAATATCGACGGTTATACAGGCGAAAATGCTGATATTATGACCCTCAGCCTTCTTCCCGAAGAAATTTATGAGCCTTCCGTTATCGGAGACCTTAACGGAGACGGCATAGTAAATGCAATCGATTCTAATTTGATGAAGAAAACTATCGTTGGACATGAATCAAAGATCGATCCCTTTGCCGTTGATATGAACGGCGACGGTGCAATTAACGCTCAGGATTCTCTTGCGTTAAAGCTAAAGATCGTTATGGGATAAGTTAAAATATCTATTACCATTAAATTTGGTACAGCCCTCCAAACGGAGGGCTGTTTTTTAATATATATTAATATAAAAAGATCCTATCAAAAGCTGAGATTTCAGCAATTGATAGGATCTTTTGTTGTTTTTTAGATTAATAATTTTACTTTGTGCTTCTTTTCTTAAAAGCAAAAAACTTCTGTCCAAAATAATTAATCAATGTGTACAGTCCCATGCCGAAAAGCTTTGAGATTCTTTCCTGCCATATTTCGGGGATAGCGGTTTTGCTAAGTATCCAACTTGTAATAGGCTGTGCAAGAGAATATGCAATTACGTAGCAGATCGCAACACTCAGAGCAAATTTCAGGGCAGAGAACAGTAGGCTTTCTTCGCTTTTGAACGTGAAATGTCTGTTGAGAAAAAAGCTGAGGATGGCTCCGGCAATATAGGCGATTGCGGTAGAAGCCCAGTATCCGAGGCCTTCCAACAGAAACATAAGCACCATAGACAGCAGCGTGTTCAGAACACCTACCATCAAAAATTTCAAAAAGCTTTTATCAAATATCTTTGTGATCTTCATCTTCAAGCACCTTGCGGATTATAAATTTGGGTCGAGCCTTAACTTCAAGATAGGTTTTGCCGATGTATTCGCCGATAATACCAAGTGAAAGAAGGATCAATCCGCCGATCGCCCATATAGAGCTTATAACGCTCAACCAGCCGAGAATTTCATCACCCATGCACCATCTTACGATGGAGTATACGATCATAGCAATGCTGATGAAAAGGATAAAGGAGCCTGTAAGGGTGATATATTTGATGGGTTTTGAGCTGAGAGAGGTGATTCCTTCCCAAGCGAACGCCAGCATTTTCTTGAGAGGATATTTGCTTTCACCCGCGAATCGCTCATCTCTTTCATAAAATACTGAATCGGTCTTATATCCGATCATAGGTACGATACCACGAAGGAAAAGATTGACCTCTTCAAATTCTGCAAGTCCTTCGAGAGCGCGCTTGGACATAAGGCGGTAATCTGCGTGGTTAAATACTGTATCAGCTCCGAGAAGCTTCATCATTTTATAGAAGCCTTCGGCTGTAAATCTCTTGAAGAACGTATCCTTCTTTCTCTTTGAACGTACACCGTAAACGATATCGCATCCGTCATAATACTTATCAAGCATTTCGTCTATAGCATTGATATCATCCTGAAGGTCTGCATCCATAGAGATGGTTACGTCAGCATATTCCTTAGCGGTCATAAGACCGGCAAGGAGAGCATTCTGATGGCCGCGGTTGCGGCTGAGATCTGCTCCGCTGAAAAGTTCGCAGGAGCGGTGGTACTCTTCAATAAGCTGCCATGTTTTATCCTTTGATCCGTCGTTTACGAAAAAGATACGGCTTTTTTCGCTGATCTTTTCGGAGGCTATGAGGCTCTCCATTTTCTCTCTGAGACGTTTTGCCGTTTCGGGCAATACTTCTTCTTCGTTATAACAGGGTACTACAACGTAGAGTATGCTTGCCATGTATATTCCTTCTTTCTGTTTATATTCGTTGGTTTTATGCGGGATCATTCTTAGACTTATTTTTGAATTCCTTATAGGATTTAAAATTATCGTGCAGCACCGAGATGCCGAGAGCTGCAAGTATCAAAATACATATTTGTATATGGTAAGAGTATCTTGGCTGTACTTCGATCAGCAGATAAACTCCGAACGTTACAAATACCTGATTTATTAAAAGGAGAACGTTGTTGTTGTAGTCCTTGTTTTTGATATATTTGAATACTCCGAAGAATACGAGGCAGTACATTGCAACCATCAGCCATTTATTCATACCGCTCAATTCAGGTAAATCGTCTGAGATACGGAATGTAATGCCAAACACCGTCAAACCGCTTGAGGCACAGAATCCCAAACTCCAGTCAAGAGCAGTTCCAGACCAGAATCTTTGGATCTTAGCTTCGAAAAGATCAAAGAGTTCCTCTATGGAGACAAATATACGGCTTTTGATGAGCTCAAGCTCCGCCGCTGCATTACCGAGGTAGACCTCGTCGGCAACAGAATAGCCGCCGGCAGTCTCGTGGTTAAAGCCGAGAACAAACTTCCAAAGGGAATCGTTATTGGTAAGTCCTAAGGGAGCAATATTGGTAATAACAAATAACAGCGAAACGAGCTTTGAGAGAGCAAAATACGTTACCAATACGATTGCGAGGTTAATCAGATTTTGCTTGTAGTTGGTTTTGTTTAAGGTGAGTATCAGGAATATTGCAATAGACACGAGGGGGATTATACTTTCGGGTCTTAAAATGTTTGCAATTACAAGAAGAAGGGCAAATATAAGATGCTTTATATGAGTGTTGAGCTTGATTTTTTTGGAAATCAGAATATAGATTCCGAGATAAATGAGAAATGAAGAGGGGAACTGGTTTGTAAGTACGGTAACGTATACCAAAGGGAAGGGAAGAACGCAGTATATGAATGAAACGAGTCTTGAAGCTTTTTCGCTTGTAAACTCTTTCGCAATCAAATAAACAAGAACGGTAGTTGCGGATGCAAATAGGCAGTTAATGAGCTTTAGAAAGATAATGTTATTCCATATCCGTAAGAAAATGCTTTGGTAAAGCACAAAGCCGATCTGATATGACCATAACTTAAAATAACCCATTTCCTGAAAAGAATAGTCACCCTCAATAAGTCTTTGAGAAGCATCGAGAAGCAAGTAAAAATCCGATTGAGGAGGCGTATCGATAATGAAAATGATGGCTATTCTCAAGATTAAAGCGAAGGAAAAGAGAACCAAAGGAAATTTCGGAATATTAATTTTGAAAATGATAAGTAAACAAACTCCGAAAAATAACGCGGCATTGATCACCGAGTCAGAGATCATAGTTAAAGGTAACGATATGAAGAATAAAAGAAAAACGTAGATCCAGAGTTTCTTTAAGTCAAGCTTATTAAGCAAACTTTTCATCGTCAAGCCTCCATCTGTTTTTATATAATTCTACCATAAAAACAAACGGTTGTCAACACTAGCGAATGCTTTTTAGAGGACCTGTCAACCTAACGGTAAGCTGATTTTGAAATTCTATTCTCGAGCTACTCTTTTTATTGCTTATGTGGAAAAAACTAGCATAAAATCGGTTATTATTACCTGTTGATTTTACGTAATCGCTTGACCTTTTTGAGAATATATTGTATAATTATTTGATAGTAAAAAAAGTATAAGGGGAGGTGTGTCTATGGTTGAGATCACCGAGGTAAAGAGAGGCTCGAGAGCCTTCAAAAATGGTGTTATAGAGGGCGATGTTCTCGTTTCCATAAACGGTCATCCTATCAACGACGTTCTTGATTATCGCTTCTATCTTGCAGAAAAGGAAATAGAGCTTCTTCTTAAGCGAAACGGAGAAGAGTATTCCGTCAATATCAAAAAAGGCGAGTATGACGATATCGGTCTCGAGTTTGCAACGCCTCTTATGGATAAGAAGCATACCTGTGAAAATAAATGCATTTTCTGCTTTATCGATCAGAATCCGAAGGGCATGAGAGAAAGCATATATTTCAAGGATGATGACTCACGTCTTTCATTCCTCCACGGAAATTATATCACTCTCACAAACTTAAAGCCTGCGGATATTCAGCGCATTATAAATATGCATATTTCCCCCGTAAATATATCCGTTCATACAACAAACCCCGAGCTTCGTGTGAAGATGATGAAAAACAAGCATTCGGGAGAGGTTCTTTCTTATCTGAGAACACTTGCCGATGCTGGCATCAAGCTTCGCGGACAGATCGTTCTTTGTAAGGACGTGAACGATAAAGAAGAGCTTACAAGATCAATGACCGATCTTTGCGAGTATTATCCTGCTCTTGACAGCGTTTCAATCGTTCCCGCAGGTCTCACAGGATACCGCGACGGACTTTATCCTCTGGAGCCCTTCAGCGCTGAGGAATGTAAGGCAGTTATAGATCAGGTCACAGAATTCGGTGACAAATGTATTGAAAAATTCGGCGAGCGCATCTTCTATGCCTCCGATGAATTTTACGTAAAGAGCGGCACACCCTTGCCCGATTTTGATCATTACGGTGATTTCACCCAGATCGAAAACGGTGTGGGAATGCTCACATCCTTTGACTATGAATTTATGTGCGCTCTTTCCACCCTTGATGATGATGAAAAATCTCTGGAAAAGCATATAACCGTTGCAACGGGTTATGCTTCATACAGCATGATAAAAAATCTTTGCGAAAGACTCTGCGAGGAGTGTCCCAACCTTAAGATCAACGTTGAAAAGATCAAAAACAACTTTTTCGGCGGCGAGGTTACGGTAACGGGACTTCTTACAGGAAAGGATATTGCAGAGCAGCTTTCGGGTAAGGACCTTGGAAGTGAGCTTTACCTTTCAAGAAACGTTCTTCGCAGCGAGGGAGACCTTTTCCTTTGCGGCATGACTCCCGATGAGCTTTCAGAGAAGCTTTCTGTCGATCTTTGTTTCACAGAAAACGACGGCGGCGAATTCCTTTATAAAATACTTGAAATTGAGATATAAGGAGTGTATATAAATATGGCAAAACCTGTTATTGCTATCGTAGGCAGACCTAACGTAGGTAAATCAACACTTTTTAATAAGCTTATAGGCGAGCGCCGTGCTATCGTTGAGGATACCCCCGGCGTAACAAGAGACCGTATCTACGGCGAGACCGAATGGTGCCGCAAGACTATGATTGTTATCGCTGCAGGCGGTATCGAGCCTAAGACTGACGATATTATCCTCAAAAAGATGCGCGAGCAGGCACAGATCGCTATCGACACAGCAGACGTTATCATCTTTATGTGTGACGTAAAGACCGGTCTTGTTGCGGATGACCTTGATATCGCAGTAATGCTCAAGAAGTCCGGCAAGCCCGTTATCCCCGTAATCAATAAGGTAGACAAGGTTGGCGACGTACCCTTTGAATTCTATGAGTTCTATCAGCTCGGCTTCGATCAGGACCTTATCGCTCTTTCATCTATCCACGGTAGCGGAAGCGGCGACCTGCTTGATGCTTGTATCGCAGCGCTCCCCGAGTTCGAGGCTGAGGAGGAGGAAGAGGACGTTATCAGCGTAGCTGTTATCGGTAAGCCTAATGCGGGTAAGTCCTCCCTTATCAATAAGATCCTCGGCGATGACAGACTTATCGTTTCCAATATCGCAGGTACAACCCGCGATTCCATCGATACCCGCTTTGAAAACGAGCACGGTAAGTATAACTTTATCGATACTGCAGGTATCCGCCGTCAGTCCAGAGTTGAGGACAGAGTAGAGAAGTTCAGCGTTCTCCGCGCTAAGATGGCAGTAGAACGTGCTCAGGTATGCCTCCTTGTAATCGATGCAAACGAGGGCGTAACAGAGCAGGATGAGAAGATTGCAGGTATCGCTCACGAGGCAGGTAAGGCAGTTATCATCTGTGTTAATAAGTGGGACCTCATTGAAAAGGATAACAGCACAGTAAACTCCTATACTAAGGACGTTTATGACGCCCTCTCCTATATGACATATGCGCCCCTCCTCTTCATTTCCGCGCAGACAGGTCAGAGAGTAACAAAGCTCTTCGAGTTCATCAATTACGTTCATAACCAGGCAAATACACGTATTTCCACAGGTATGCTCAACGACGTACTTGCAGATGCAATCAACCGTGTTCAGCCTCCAAGCGATAAGGGTAAGAGACTCAAGATCTACTATATGACACAGATCGCAGTAGCACCTCCCACATTCGTTATTTTCTGTAATTCTGCTGAGCTCTTCCACTTCTCCTATCAGAGATATATTGAGAACTGCCTCAGACAGACCTTTGGCTTTAAGGGAACACCCATTAAGCTTATAATCCGTCAGAAGGGAGATAATGAGGACTAATGATTCTTCAGCTTCTTAGTGATGCAGGTCTTGGAAATACACCTGCTACAATAATCGTAACAGTTCTTTGCGTTGTTATTGCTTATCTTCTCGGTAGCCTTAATTTCGGAATTATTCTTTCTAAGCTCCTTTTTAAGGAGGACGTAAGAAATTCCGGAAGCGGCAACGCGGGAAGCACAAATATGCTCCGTACATACGGCAAAAAGGCAGGTATCATGACCTTCGGCGGCGACTGCCTCAAGACTGCGGTTTCTATCGGTATCGGCTACCTTCTTTTCAATATCTTCGGTATGTTCATTGCGGGTATTGCTTGTATGATAGGCCATTCCTATCCCGTGTTCTTCAAGTTCAAGGGAGGTAAGGGCGTTGCTTGCTTTGCTATCCTTGTTCTTATCACAAGCATCACAATGAATATGTGGTACCTCTTCGTTATCCTCTTTGCGATTTTTGCAATTATCGTAATCGGAACAAAGTTTGTATCTCTCGGCTCAATTGTCGGATCTCTTCTTTATCCTATCCTTCTTAACAGATTTATTGAGATCGCAGCAGGTACTGCAAAGACAGAGGAAATGGCAGAGTCTATACTCTCTCTTCACGGCTTTGAGTTCTATGCTGTAATTGCGGCATTCTTTGTTGTGTTCCTCCACAGATCAAACCTTGTCCGTCTGTTCAACGGAACAGAAAATAAGATCAGTCTTTCCAAGAAGAAGAAAGACGGCGAAGAAAAATGATCGATGAAAAAGTAACGCAGTTTGCCGGTCTTTGTAAGATAAGCGCTGAAAATAAGACCTTAAAGAACTTTGTCCTTTCTGCTCCCGCAGAGGGCGACGTTCTTAAAATCAAGGGAACTGTCCGTAAGTTTTCCGAAAAGACTGTAGTTCAGCTTGAGTATTCCTTAACTGAGGGCAGAGTCCGTCAGGAAAACGTTGAGATTTCAGACCTTACCTCTGTAATTTGCGAAAAGTGCGGTATCTTCTCCCGATGCGATCTTAACGATAGCGCCGGAAGCGCTTCTCTTATGAGATCCAAAAAGGGAAAGGTATCCCTTGTAAAGCACGGTAATATCGGTAAGGGCGAGGCTGTTGCTCCCAAGGGAGATAAGGTCAAGAATTATATTCTTGACGGCAGCGAGGAATTCCTTTTCCATCTTGGAATTTCCGATAAGAACGGCAGAGTTCACGATAAAAAGCAGTCAAAGTACAGACAGATAAACCGCTTTCTCGAATACGTGGGAGATATGATGAAGTATCTTCCGAAAGACGGTACGATAAGAGTAGCAGACCTTTGCTGCGGCAAGAGCTATCTTTCCTTTGCGGTTTATTATTATCTCCATTCTGTCCTCAAAAGAGAGGTCTCGATGGACTGTATGGACCTTAAAGCAAGCGTTATGGAATACTGCGCCGATATTGCAAAGAAATGCTCTTTTGACGGTATGCATTTCGCATCCGGTGACGTAACAAAGTATGAGCCAAGCGATAGGCCTCACCTTGTTATCAGCCTCCATGCTTGCGACGTGGCAACGGATATCGTCCTTGAGAGAGCTTGTGCTCTCGGGGCGTGGGTCATTCTTTCAACACCCTGCTGTCACAGACAGCTCAGCCGCGAGCTCAGCTGCGAGTCTCTCATCTTTGTTTCAAGCTCCGTGCTTAAATCAAAGATGTGCGATGCTCTCACCGACTCTCTCAGAGTCCTGAGACTTGAGGCTGAGGGTTACACGGCTGATGCCGTTGAGCTTATCGACCCTGAGGACACACCTAAAAACGTCCTCATCCGTGCACACAAAAACAGAAACCTTTCATACGGCAAGAAAAAGGCCGATGAATATAAACTGGCTTATAAATTTTTGACAGGGAAGGATGCACCGCCCCTGTCGGGAGAAAGGCAGGCAACCAATGGATAATATTAAGATACTTCTTGACCAGAACGCCACAGCTGAGGCAAGACTCGAGGCCCTCAAGGCTCTCGGCGACCCCACAGAAAACGGCGGAAACTGGGTAAATAACCACATACATACAACCTATTCATTCTCTCCCTATACTCCTGCTGCTGCAGTATATTTTGCCCGCAAGGCAGGACTTTCCACAGCAGGCATCATGGACCATGATTCTGTTGGCGGTATCGACGAGTTTGTAAAGGCAGGCGAGATTCTCGGTATGCCCGTAACTGTTGGCTTTGAGTGCAGAACAAGTGTAAAGGGAACAGCCCTCGAGGGTCGCAGACTCAATAACCCCGATCAGATCTCCGTTGCATACGTAACTCTCCACGGTATTCCTCATACTATGATCGGTGAGTGCGAAAAGGTTCTCAAGCCCCTCAGAGATAAGAGAAACGAAAGAAACCGCAAGATGTGCGAAAAGATCAATGCACTGACAGGCGAGTACGGTGTGACAGTTGATTTTGAAAAAGACGTTCTTCCTCTCTCCCTTGATTCCGAGGGCGGCAGCGTAACCGAGCGTCACGTTCTTTTCGGTCTTACTCTCAAGCTTTGCGAGGGCAGAGATAGAGTTGATGCTGTTGAGCTTGTATCAAAGCTTTGCGGCGGTATTGCCGATAAGGTAAAGGAAAAGCTTCTTTCTGCTCCCGATGAGTTTTATCTTTACGACGTTCTCGGCGTTCTCAAGAGCTCCCTTGTTTCAAAGATCTATATTGATGCAGATGAGGAGCTTATGCATATCAGCGAGTTCACCGCTCTTGCAAAGAGAGTGGGCGGTATTGCAGCTTATGCATATCTTGGAGACGTTGGCGAGAGCCCCACAGGCGATAAGGCAGCACAGAAGTTTGAGGACGATTATCTCGATCTTCTTTTCGATGAGCTCTGCGGTCTCGGCTTTGCGGCTGTAACTTATATGCCCTCAAGAAATACAAAAGAGCAGCTTGACCGCGTTATGAGTCTTTGCGAAAAGCACGGATTCTTCCAGATCAGCGGTGAGGATATAAACTCTCCCCGTCAGTCATTCGTTTGCCCCGCAATGGAGCCCTATACACACCTTTACAGTGCAACATGGGCCCTTATCGGTCACGAAAAGGCGGCAACACTTGATACCGAGGACGGTATGTTCACAGAAAAGACTATGGCGAAAATGCCCGGTCTCTCCGAAAGAATCGAATATTTTGCAAATATAGGAAAAAACAACTGAGAAAGAGGTTAACTATGGAACTTTGTGAAAGAAAAAGCATAGCGGCTGCAATCGCTCCCAAGCTCAGAATGATGTGCAGTCCCGATGGACTTGCAGGCGTAAAGGTTGATTTTGAGAAGACCTCAGCAAACCTTACTGCAACTGTTGATACAGTATTTTCCGTTTATCAGGGCGGAAGCGAGGAGATCTACGTTGAAGGCATCGGTGCATTCAAGGTTTATCCCGTATACCCCGGCTCCTCCTTTGCAGGCAAGATCGCTATCGTAACAGGTAGCGCTCAGGGCTTTGGCGCAGGTATTGCAGAGTATCTTTCTGCTAACGGCTGCAAGGTTTGCGTAGCTGATATGAACGCAGACGGTGCCGCGGCAAAGGCTCTCGAGCTTTCCGAAAAGTACGGCATTGAGACTATCGCTGTTGGTGCTAACGTAACAGACGAGGCATCTGTAAAGGCAATGGTTGATGAAACAGTATGCGCTTTCGGCGGTCTTGATATTTTCGTAAACAACGCAGGTATCGTTCGTGCAGGCAGCCTTGAGGAAATGACAAAGGCTAACTTCGAGCTTGTTACAAGCGTTGACTATACAGCTTTCTTCCTTTGCACAAAGTATGCAGTTCAGCCCATGAAGCTCCAGAGAGAGGTAGCTCCCGAGTATATGGCAGACGTAATCGAGATCAACTCCAAGTCAGGTCTTGAGGGAAGCAACAAGAACTTCGCATATGCAGGCGCAAAGTTCGGCGGCATCGGTCTCACACAGTCCTTTGCACTTGAGCTTGCTCCCTTCGGCATCAAGGTTAATGCAATCTGCCCCGGTAACTTCCTCGACGGTCCTCTGTGGTCTGACCCCGAGAAGGGCCTCTTCGTACAGTACCTCAATGCAGGTAAGGTTCCCGGCGCAAAGACTATTGCAGACGTTCGTGCATTCTATGAGTCTAAGGTACCCCTCGGACGTGGCTGCCGTGTTGAGGACGTAACACGTGCTATCTGCTATATCGTTGAGCAGAAGTACGAAACAGGACAGGCTATCCCCGTAACAGGCGGACAGACAATGCTTAACTGATATGAAGAAAATCGCATCTCTTATCCTTCTTTTTGCTTTCTCGGTTAGCCTCGTATCCTGTACCGCACCTAAGGATCTTTACGGAGTGTGGTATAACGATTCTCAGGGTGTCAGAAATGCAATTCAGTTTTCCGAAAATAAGGAAGGGAAGGACGTATTTGTTTGGGCTGTCTATAATATAGATGACGACAGCATCGAGTCAAATACAACAGGATATTACCGTATTTCCGGTGATACCATAATTTTTGATCCCGGCGAAGAAACAGCGCTTTTCGAGCTTCAGTTTGAGCTTGAGGGCGATACTCTCGTGCTTTTTAACGAGGCTGCTAAAATGACCTTTGAAAAGTATGAGCTGAAGGGTCAATAATTGTGAACAATTTGTAAATAACTGCAAAACTATTTGAATTTGCAGACATTATGTAATAAAATTAAACTTAGTAAACTATGTATTTTGCCGCAAAGCGGCGGATTGGAGTAAAATATGACATTACTTGTACTTGCAGCAGGCATGGGCTCCCGTTACGGTGGCCTTAAGCAGATCGATCCCTTTACAGAAGCAGGCGAATTCATCATCGACTTCTCCGTTTATGATGCAATTCAGGCAGGCTTTGACCGCGTAGTATTCATCATCAAGGAAGCAAACCTTGAGGATTTCAAGGAAACTATCGGCTCCCGTCTTGAGGGTAAGATCAAGGTTGAATATGCATTCCAGACAATGGATTACCTTGTTCCCGCAGATAAGCTTCCCGCAGAGAGAGTTAAGCCTTGGGGTACAACACAGGCTATCCTTTGCGCAGAGGACGTTATCGCAGGCGACAGCTTTGCTGTTATCAATGCTGACGACTTCTACGGCAGAGACGGCTATATGAAGGCTGCAGAGTTCATCCGCGCTGCTGAAAAGGCAGAGGACAATCAGTATGCAATGATCGGTTACCACCTCGGTAACACACTTTCCGACAGCGGTAGCGTAGCACGCGGTGTTTGCGTAACTGAGGACGGCTATCTCAAGGATATCGTTGAGAGAACAAAGATCTATAAGGTTGCAGAGGGCGGTCAGTTTGAGGATGAGAACGGTGCTATGATCACAGTTCCTCCCGAAACTGTAGTTTCCATGAACTTCTGGTGCTTCACAGCATCCATCTTTGAGGGTGCAAAGGCAGAATTCAAGAAGTTCCTTGACGATCCCGACCGTGAGCCTCTCAAGTCCGAGTGCTTCCTTCCTAACGTAGTAGGTCAGCTCAAGCAGGATGGCTACTGCACAGTTAAGGTTATCCCCACAACAGCTATGTGGCACGGCGTAACATACTCCGAGGATAAGCCCGGCGTAGTTGCAAAGATCAATGAGTATATCCAGACCGGTGTATACCCCAACGGTCTCTGGAAGTAATTCTGAGAGGTAGTTAAAATGGCTATTCTTATTACAGGCGGAACCGGCTTTATCGGTTCCCATACCGTTGTTGAGCTTATCGGCATCGGCAAGGAAGTTGTTATTGTAGATAACCTTTCCAACTCCAAGATCACAGTTCTTGACAGAATCGAGCAGATCACAGGTATCCGTCCCAAGTTCTATAAGGCAGACCTTTGTGATATGGAAGCTTCTGAAAAGATCTTCCAGGAGAACGAGATCGAGTCTGTTATCCACTTTGCGGGACTCAAGGCAGTAGGCGAGTCTGTTTCCATGCCTCTTGAGTATTATACAAACAATCTTCTCAGCACACTTAACCTTTGCAAGCTGATGAAGAAGTATAAGGTAGGTAAGATCGTATTCTCCTCCTCCGCAACAGTATACGGCCTTCCCAAGTCCGTTCCGATCACAGAGGATTTCCCCCTTTCCACAACAAACCCCTATGGCGAAACAAAGCTCATGATCGAGAGAATCCTCTCCGACCTTTGCGTTGCAGAGCCCTGGATGTCTGTTGCTATCCTTCGTTACTTCAACCCCATCGGTGCACATAAGTCCGGACTTATCGGTGAAGACCCTCAGGGTATTCCCAATAACCTCCTTCCTTACGTTTCCAAGGTTGCAGCAGGTAAGCTTGAGTGCCTCAGCGTACACGGCGATGACTACGATACACCCGACGGAACAGGCGTACGTGACTACATCCACGTAGTTGACCTTGCACTTGCTCACCTCAAGGCTCTTGAGTGGACAGGCAAGAATGCGGGTATCGACTACTTCAACGTTGGTACAGGTAACGGCTATTCCGTACTTGAGGTAATCAAGGCATACGAGAAGGCAAGCGGAAAGACTGTTAACTACAAGATCGGACCTCGCCGTCCCGGTGACATCGGCGAGTGCTATGCTAACCCCGAGAAGGCTCTCACAGTCCTCGGTTGGAAGGCAGAGCGTGGCATCGAAGAGATGTGCACAGACCTCGCAAGATGGCAGGATCAGAATCCCGACGGATTCCCCGAAGCATAATTATAAGAAAACGGGCGAATCTTCGCCCGTTTTTGAATATAGGAGGATAAATAATGATCATCAAAGAATCATTCGGAATGTCGCCTTGCGGCAGCGAGGTGTACGCATATACACTTGAAAACGATTCCATCGTTTCCGTAAAGATCACAAATTTCGGCGGCACTATCATCAGCCTTTGGGTTGAAGATAAGAACGGCGAGAAGCACGACGTTGTCTGCGGCTTTGATACTATTGATGGCTACCTCACATCAGGCGGCTATCAGGGCGCTATCATCGGCAGAGTAACAAACCGTATCAGCAACTCTAAGTTCACTCTTGATGGCAAGGAATACGATCTCTATCCCAATTGCGGCACCTTCACAGCACACGGTGGTAAGATCGGTTATAATAAGCGCGTATGGGGCGCAAAGGCTATTGACGGCGATGAGCCTATGCTCGTTCTTACCTACGTAAGCCCCGACCTTGAGGAGAATTATCCCGGTACTGTTGTTGTAACAGTAACCTATACTCTCAAAAAGGAAGGCGCTCTCGCAGTAAATTACGAGGCATATACAGATAAGAAAACTATCTTCAACCTCACAAACCACGCGTACTTCAACCTTGAGGGCTATGAGACAGGAAGTATTGCAGATCAGGTAATGTGGATCGATGCAGATAATATGAACGAGCAGGATTTCGATATTATCCCCACAGGAAATATTATCTCTGTAAAGGGAACACCCTACGATTTCACAACACCTAAGGCAATCGGACGCGACTTCGATTCCGATCCCGATATGGAAAAGCAGAACGGCGGCTACGATAATAACTTCATCTTCAATAACTTTGACGCAACTCTCAAGAAGAGATGCACCCTCAAGGCTCCCGTAACAGGACTTGAAATGACAGTTTATACAGACCAGCCCTGCGTTGGAGTTTATACATCCAATATGATGAATCCCGAGGATCCTGCATTCAAGGGCGGCGTTCAGCAGAAGTGCCGCTGCGCAGTGTGCTTCGAAACACAGAAGATGCCCGATGCAGTAAATAACCCCTCCTTCACAGACACAACCCTCCTTCCCGGAGAGCTCTATACACATACTACCGTGTTTGCTTTTGAGAATTAATTTGCAAAGAACTTTTTTGTAAAAAAGTTCTCTGCACTCTCAAAAAACTTCAATAATTGGTATAGCAGAATTATATACGGCAAAAGAAACGGTGCGAAGCACCGGGGCGATATATCGCCAGCCAACGCAAAAAAGACAGTAAAAATGAGCTCGTTCATTTTTACTGTCTTTTTTGTTGCGTGGTCTTTTGCCTAATTTACTTTTCCTTCATAAAGTTTCTTTGCTACTTTCTTCTCAAAGAAAGTAGGTAAACCTACTCTTGTTTTCTTTATTTAGGATTTGCGCTGAGGAAGGTAAGGTTGCCGGATACTTCTACTGTGAGTCCCTCGGGGATATAGTAGGTATCGCCGCCCACAGCGGGGAAGTGCTCTCCGTTATATGAGATATATCCCTCTCCCTCGATGAATACGAAGGATTTGAAAGTGCTGTCTGCTTTCAATGTAACGGAATTTCCCTCAAGGGTAAACTTGTCGCATTTGAATTTAGAGCAGTTTGCAAGGCAGTTTTCCTGTGTGCCCTCGGAGTATCGGATAGCCTCAATATCGCTGTCAGTATAGGCTCTGATGACGCTGAGAGCCTTATCCACGTGCAGCTCTCGGGGATTTCCTTCCTTATCAAGACGGCCGTAGTCGTAGAGTCTGTATGTGGTGTCGGAATTCTGCTGAATTTCTGCAAGAAGGATTCCTTTTCCTATGGCGTGTACCTGACCTGCGGGGATAAAGTAGCAATCACCGGGCTTAACGTATACCTTTTTCATACCGACAGAAAACTCACCCTTGCGAACGTTCTTTTCGTAATCCTCGAGTGTGAGTCCGTCCTCAAGTCCGTAAATGATATGAGAGTCCTCGTCGCAGTCGATGATATACCACATTTCAGTTTTTCCGAGAGGAGTGCCGTTTTCGTCTATAATATCGTCATCTGGATGGACCTGAACGGAAAGCCGGTCATTGGCATCGATGAACTTTATAAGAAGAGGGAAGTCGTATCCGCAGGAAAGAACGTCACAAAGCTTTTGACCTGCATATTCTCCGTTTGCGATGACGGACTGTGCCTCATCTCTGCAGGTAAGCTCCCAGGATTCACCGATAGAGTCGCTGTCAGTTTCCTTATTATATTTTTCTTTAATGCCGTTTCCGCCCCAGATCATAGGTCTGAGATAGGGAACAAGCTTCATAGGGTATTTTGTCATAAATTACCTCACGTTATAAAGAAAACCCGCTGTTGCGGGCTTTCTGTTAATCGTCTTTTTCGTCGCTGTCGCTCTTTTTGTCGACCTGCTTTACGATGATCTCCTTAACCATCTTTTCATCACATTTTGTGATATCAACGGAAAGGGTATCATAAGCAAAGGAATCGCCAACGTCGGGAAGTCCCTCAAGAACCATCTGCACCCAGCCGTTAACGGTCTGAGGCTTTTCGTTTTCGTCATCGTCGAACTCAAGCTCAAAGTAATCAAGAAGATCGTCAAGATCGGCAGAGCAGTCAACTGTGAGAGTGCCGTCGTCGTTTTTGTGAAGAAGTGTTTCAACCTCATCATGCTCGTCCCATACGTCACCGATAAGCTCCTCGATAATGTCCTCCATGGTAACGATACCCATAAGACCGCCGAATTCGTCAATAACGAATGCCATATGGCATTTTTCCTTCTGGAGGTCGCGGAGAAGATCGTCTATCTTGTGGTGCTTTGAGATGTAGAGAGGCTTCTGATAGAAGGGTGTGAAATCAACTGCGCCGTTGTTGTAGGCGTGGAAGAAATCCTTTTCGTGAAGAACACCCTTGATATCGTCAATAGTTTCGCCAACGATGGGAAGTCTTGAGAAGCCGGAATCAAAGAAAAGATCCATGATCTCTCTGGCATCTGTGCCTTCCTTAATTGTGACGATGTCGATTCGGGGAGTGATGATAGAGCCTACAGTAAGATCACCAAACTCAATTGCGCTTCGGATAAGCTCGCTTTCGTCCTCATCAAGACCGCCCTCCTGCTCAGCCTCGTCAAGCATAGTCATAAGGTCGTCTCCGTTGGGAGCCTCGGTTTCCTTAGGCTTGAAGATCTTGCAGAGAAGTGCCTTCCAGAGGGAGAAAAGTGAGGAAATGGGATAGAAGAGAGTAACGATACAGGAGATAAGACCGCTCGTTGTAAGGGCATATCCGTCTGCATGGTCCTTTGCAAGAGTTTTGGGAGAGATCTCACCGAAAATAAGTACAACTACTGTGATTATAGCAGTAGAAACAGTTGCAATGATATCCTCATTTTCAATAATGTTCTTTAATGCATCAAGAAAGAACAGAGTGCTTATTGTTGAGAGTGAAATGTTGACAATATTGTTGCCAATAAGAATTGTTGTAATCAGCTTATCATAGCTTTCGTCAAGCTTTAATACTCTGATTGCTCTTTTATCGCCTGCAGATGCAAGGCTTTTCATTTTTATTCTGTTGAAGGATGTGAAGGCAGTTTCCGTAGCGGAGAAGAAGCCGGACATCGCAGTCAAAAGAATCATGACTAACAGCATCGTTATACTGTTACTGTCCATATAGTAAAAATATCCTTTCGAAAAAAGTATGACAGAATAATTATATCAAAATGCGCAGTTTTGTCAAGGGTTACAGTAAATTTATGCCTGATCTGTAAGGATTTTCTCCAAAAACCACCTGTCGCGAATTTCCCGGGAAATATATCCGATGCTGCTTCTTGAAATATCCATAGGGATTAGGTCGGGAAGCGGTGAGCACGTATTACGGCACTTGTCGGAAAGAACGTTTTTCAAAACCGAGCATACCGCATCCGCATTTGAATAAAGGCTGTCGCAAACCGTAATTTTCGTGATCTTCAAGGCGCTTGTGAGAATATAAAGAATATCTCCTATCTCACTAAAAAGCAACTCAGGGTCAGGAACGGATTTCATAAGCCTTGAAGGGCTGAGGCTTGTGGCGGCCGACAATTCGCTCATGCTTTTTACATGTATCGGTGCATTTGGAAGAACGTATGAGGAGTAGATTCCCGTCCTTGAAAGAAACAAGGAATATGCAGCCTCCTCATTTGAAAGGGTGTCCTGCAAGGAATGGGCAAAGGCTGAATATAAGGAATAAACAAAAGGAGTCGTATTGAAGGAATATTCTGAAAAGAGCTTCTTTATCCTTACGGCGGGAAGGTGGAATATGGGGCTTTCAAAGACCTTGTCCTCATCCTCAGAGTAGCTTCCCAAAACCAGTACTGCAGAGGCGATACAAAGGTCAGGCTTTGCGTTTTCCTTTGCGAAATTAACGGTCCTTTTCAAAAAATCTCTCAGTATGTCATCTATGAAAATAGAGTCCTCGGGAGTATATGAAAATGATCTGAATGAGCGCAGGGAAAGGTCAGTCATTGTAAAGGTGAATTTATCGGGAAGGATTTCGTATACTGGCATCCAATC
>JAZUAR010000047.1:0-5827 GCA_045638055.1 Candidatus Avispirillum sp. | reverse complement strand
ACGTTCCGTATACAATGGAATATAAGGACGAAAAGGAGAATCTTCACATCAGCCTCCAGAAGGGCTATAATACGCTTGACGGAAACGAGCCAGAGCAGTTTGTCCGCTTCAGAAGCGGCCTTGTAAATGCAGACCTCGGACGAGTTGATGCACAGAAGATGTTCATGACAGCCTTCATCGAGGCTGTAAAGGAAAATATCAGCATAAAGAACGTTGGCGATATTGCGGCAGCAATAAGTAAAAACGTTGAAACAGACCTTCGCCTTCGTGAAATTATAAAGTTTGGTACTGAGTTTATCAGTATCGAGCTTTCCGACGTCACAATGATGACAGCCCCCGGAGAGGTCGCATCCTCCTATTACGTCCTTAATAAGGAAAGCCTCAAAAACGTACTGAACGAGCATTTCAACATCTACGTTGAGGAGCTTACAGACGATGAGGTTGATAAAAATATCCTGTTCTGCGATGAGGATAATTCAGCTGTCAAGGCGGTATACGAAAAGCCTGCAGATGAGCTGAATTTTGAAAAGCACAATGCACAGGATGTTTCTGATGAAGATATCTATGTACCCTTAAAGTAAAAAAGAAAGGTAGTTAAAAATATGGAAAACATTATGAATAATGATGCTCCCGTAGCACAGATCGAGCTTTGCGAGAACGCATCTCCCAGAGATATTGCTGAGTTTATGGTAAAGATCCTTGATGCAAAGAAGGCAAAGGATATCAAGCTTCTTCACGTTGAAGAGCAGACAGTTATTGCAGATTACTTCGTAATCGCAACAGGTAACTCCACAACTCAGGTAAGCTCACTTTCCGAGGAGGTTGAGTTCCGTCTTTCTCAGTACGGCATCACTCCCCGCGCGATCGAGGGCTCCAGAGGCGACTCCTGGATCCTTTCCGATTACAACTGCGTGATCCTTCACGTATTCAATCAGGAATCCCGCGACTTCTATAAGCTTGAAAAGCTTTATAATGAGGGCAGCGAGGTTTCCATCGCAGACCTTATTACAGAAAACTAAAAATTCTCCCTTGTCATAGGGAATACATAAATACGAAATAAACCCTTTTGGAGCAAAATATGAAATACGAATTCAGAGAAATTGAAGCCAAGTGGCAGAAAAGATGGGAAGACGAAAAGGCTTTTGAGGCAGTAGACTTTTCCGAAAAGCCTAAGTTCTTCTCAATGGTAGAGTTCCCCTATCCCAGCGGCGCAGGTATGCACGTTGGTCATATCAAGGCTTATTCCGGCCTTGAGGTAGTTTCCCGTAAGCGCAGAATGGAAGGCTATAACGTTCTTTTCCCCATCGGATTTGATGCCTTCGGTCTCCCCACAGAGAACTACGCGATCAAGACAAACACACACCCCCGTCTTGTAACAGACAAGAACATTGCAAACTTCACAAATCAGCTCAAGAGAGTAGGCTTCTCCTTTGACTGGTCAAGAGTTGTTGATACCACAGAGGAGGACTACTATAAGTGGACTCAGTGGATCTTCAGAAAGATGCTTGATAACGGACTCGTTTTCCGTGATAAGGCTCTTGTAAACTACTGCCCCTCCTGTAAGGTAGTTCTTTCCAATGAGGACTCCCAGGGCGGTAAGTGCGATATCTGTCACTCCGATATCGTTCAGAAGTCCAAGGACGTTTGGTACCTCAGAATCACAGAGTATGCAGATAAGCTTCTCCAGGGTCTTGATACTGTAGATTACCTTCCCAATATCAAGATGCAGCAGGAGAACTGGATCGGTAAGTCCACAGGTGCTTTCGTTAAGTTTGCGCTCAAGGATACAGACGAGGTTCTCACAGTATATACAACCCGTCCCGATACACTTTTCGGTGTAACTTTCATGGTTATGGCTCCCGAGCATCCCATTATCGATAAGTATGCAGATCAGATCTCCAATATGGACGAGATCGTAGCATACCGTCAGGAGTGCGCAAAGAAGACAGAGTTTGAGAGAACTCAGCTTGTTAAGGATAAGACAGGCGTTGCTATCAGCGGCTTTAAGGCTGTAAACCCCGTAAACGGCAAGGAGATCCCCGTTTATATCTCCGACTACGTAATGATGGGCTACGGCACAGGCGCTATCATGGCAGTTCCCGCACACGACCAGCGTGACTACGACTTCGCAAAGAAGTTCGGCATCGATATCATCGAGGTTATCAAGGGTGGTGACATCGCAACCGAAGCATATGCAGGCGACGGCGAGATGGTCAACTCCGATTTCCTTAACGGATATACAAATAAGAAGGATTCCATCGCTCGTATGATCGAGGAGCTCGAAAAGAAGGGCCTCGGCGAGGGCGGTGTACAGTATAAGATGAAGGACTGGGCGTTCAACCGTCAGCGCTACTGGGGTGAGCCTATTCCCATCGTTCACTGCGAGAAGTGCGGAATCGTTGGCGTTCCCTACGAGGAGCTTCCTCTCAGACTTCCCCCCATGGATAACTTCGAGCCCGGTCAGGGCGGTGAAAGCCCCCTTGCAGCTCTTGAGGACTTCGTAAACTGCACTTGTCCCAAGTGTGGCGCTCCCGCAAAGCGCGAGACAGATACAATGCCTCAGTGGGCAGGATCCTCCTGGTACTTCCTCCGCTATATCGATCCCAAGAACGAGGAGAGATTTGCAGATCCCGAGAAGCTTAAGTACTGGCTCCCCGTAGACTGGTACAACGGCGGTATGGAGCACCTAACCCGTCATATGATCTACTCCCGCTTCTGGCATCACTTCCTCTACGACATCGGCGAGGTTCCCACTAAGGAGCCTTACGCAAAGAGAACTGCACAGGGCCTTATCCTCGGACCTGACGGTGATAAGATGTCCAAGTCCAAGGGTAACGTAGTAGACCCCAACGACGTAGTTGATTCCTACGGTGCAGACGTTCTCCGTGTATACGTTCTCTTCATGGGCGACTACGAGAGCGCAACTCCCTGGAACGATAGCTCCATGAAGGGCTGTAAGAGATTCCTTGACCGTGTTGCAGGTCTTGTAGATATGGCAAAGGGAACAGGTGCAACACCTGAGCTTGAGTCTAAGTTCCATAAGACTGTAAAGAAGGTAACAACTGATATTGAATCCATGAAGTTCAATACAGGTATTGCCGCAATGATGGCTCTTATCAATGATATCTACGACCACGGCTCTCTTACTGTAGACGAGCTCAAGATGTTCGTTGGTATTCTTTGCCCCTACGCTCCCCACCTTTGTGAGGAGATCTGGGAAACACTTGGCGAGAAGGAGCTTCTTTGCCTTTCCAAGTGGCCTGAGTACGATGAGGCAAAGACAAAGGACTCCACAATCGAGATCGCAGTACAGATCTCCGGTAAGCTCAAGGGCACAGTAATGATCGCAGCAGATGCAGATAAGGATACAGCTATTGCAGCAGCAAAGGCTGATGAAAAGATCGCATCTCTCCTTGATGGTAAGACAATTATCAAGGAAATTTACGTACCCGGAAAGATCGTAAACATCGTTGCAAAATAATTGGTAAAAATATAAAATAATGCTTGACAAGGAGCATTTTCGAGTATATAATATTTAGGAAGTGCAATCCGGCACTTTCCTATGTTGTGCATAGCGAAGGGAGGGAAACAGAACAATGGCAGAAATTAGAGTAAAAGAGAACGAGTCTCTTGATAGTGCGCTCCGTCGCTTTAAGCGTCAGTGCCAGAGATCCGGTATCCAGGCCGAGCTTCGCAAAAGAGAATGCTATGAAAAGCCCAGCGTAAAGAAGAAGAAGAAGTCTGAGGCAGCAAGAAAGCGTAAGTTCAAGTAATTCAATTGGGGGGTGACGTAAAGACAGCCGCCATTTGTTTTGTGAATTATTATGCAAAAACTTTTTTGTAAAAAAGTTTCTGCACTTCAAAAAACTTTAAAAATAAAGGAATTTGTGATGAAAATCGTACTTCTCGATGCAGCTACTCTCGGAGAGGACCTTGATCTTTCTCCTCTTTCAAAATACGGCGAGGTGGTAGCATACCCCTCAACTGACCCTTCTCTCATTGAGGAAAGACTTTCCGATGCAGACGTTGTGTTGGTTAATAAGGTCAAGCTCAATAAGTCTACAATAGGCGAGAATTGCCCTGTAAAGCTCATCTGCATTGCTGCAACAGGCTTTGATAACGTAGACCTTGATTATATGAAATCAAAGGGAATAGGCGTTTGTAACGTTGTGGGATATTCCACAGACAGCGTAGCGCAGCTCACAGTATCCATGGTGCTTTCCCTCGCAACTCACCTTCCCGAGTATAACTCCTTCGTTGAAAGCGGCGAGTATTCCAAGGGTAGCGTTGCAAATAAGCTCACTCCCGTTTATCACGAAATTGCAGGTAAGACATGGGGTATCGTGGGCCTTGGCAATATCGGCAAAAAGGTTGCGGCAGTGGCAAGTGCTTTCGGCTGTAAGGTCATTGCAAACAAAAGAACTCCCGACCCCGACTACGAGTGTGTCGATATCGATACCCTTTGTAAAGAAGCAGATATTATAACTATCCATACTCCTCTTAACGACGGCACAAGAAACCTTATTAATGAGGAAAGAATCGCAATGATGAAGTCCGATGCTATCGTTGTAAACGTAGCCCGCGGTGCTGTTTGCGATGAGGCGGCTCTCTGTAAGTCTGTAAAAGAGGGAAAGATCGGCGCTATCGGCGTGGACGTTTATTCATCCGAGCCTTTCCGTAGCGACAGCCCCTATTTTGAGGTTAAAGAGCTTTCAAACGTGTGCCTCACTCCTCATATGGCATGGGGCTCCTACGAAGCAAGAAACCGTTGCCTTGCCGATATGATGAAAAGCATCGATGCTTTTATCGCAGGAGAAATGAGATCAAGACTTGTATAAATAAATGAATAAGCTCCTTTTTCTCGGGGAATAATATCCTACCGAAAGAAAAAGGAGCTTTTTAATATGAATGTAAAAATTATCGGCGCACTGTGCTTGTCATTCCTGGTTTTGTTCACTCTAATGTCAGTCCTCCCCGTAAACGGAGAAACGGAAATTTACAGCGATATGATAAGACTCCACGTCCTTGCAAACTCGGATTCCGAGGAGGATCAGGCTCTTAAATTAAAGGTAAGAGATGCCGTCCTCCTTGAGGCTGAGAAGATCAAAGCAGGCAATTCTAATGAAGCATATATCAAAACAGAGGAGTCACTTGAGCTTCTCGAAACCGCCGCAGAAGCCAAAATAAAGGATGAAGGGTATGACTACACGGTTTCTGTAGTCCTGGGAGAAGAGAAGTACCCTGAGCGCGAATATGACGGCTTTGTGCTTCCCGAAGGTACTTATACGTCCCTGAGAGTGCTTATAGGAGAAGCTGAGGGTAAAAACTGGTGGTGTGTCCTTTATCCGCCCCTTTGTACGGCAGCAGCATCAAAAAGGGAAGAGGTGTTCATTGCCGCAGGATTTACTGATGAACAGTATAAAGCAATAACAGAAAGCAATAAAAAGACGTATAAAATCAAGTTTAAGATAGCAGAAATCATAAAAGATCTGTTTGATTGAGGGGCGAAAATGTACAAAACATCAAATGATAAAAAAATTCAAAAAAATTCAAAAAAAGTATTGACAATGGGTATACCCCATGCTATAATAATCAAGCGCGTGGCGGAATAGGTCAGTTGGCTAGAGCAACCGGTTCATACCCGGTAGGTCGTGGGTTCAAGTCCAACTTCCGCTACCAGGCCCGTTGGTCAAGCGGTTAAGACACCGCCCTTTCACGGCAGTAACAGGGGTTCGATTCCCCTACGGGTCACCATTAATACCGCTGAATTTTTTTACGGCCCGTTGGTCAAGCGGTTAAGACACCGCCCTTTCACGGCAGTAACAGG
>JAZUAR010000046.1:0-8334 GCA_045638055.1 Candidatus Avispirillum sp. | reverse complement strand
TAGGAATGGAACATTCCTACCAGCATCGGCCCCTACGGTTATCATTTATTGTTTTACTTCAAACTCATATTTATCGGCATCCTTAATTATCAAATTTCGGGGAAACGGAGGATTACTTTAAACAGGTCGCCGTCAATGGTGATGTCCATTTTGCCGCCCTGAAGCTCGGTTAAGCTTTTTGCAATGGAAAGACCGAGACCGTTTCCTTCTGTTGTACGGGAAGAATCTCCGCGGACAAAGCGCTGGGTCAATTCCTCAACCGATACACAGAGCTCGTCCTTTGAGGTGTTGCGGAAGGTGAAAACAACGTCGCTCCCTTCTTTCTCGAGAGTCAGATATACGCGGGAATTGGGAAGGGAATACTTGCAGGCATTTGACATAAGGTTTTCAAAAACTCGCCATATCCTTCTGGGATCAGCCATCATATAAAGGGGAGTGTCGGGGAAAGAGCAAATAAAGGAAAGATTTGCCGATTCACACTTTTCTCTGAATTCTCCCTCTGCCTGAGCAATGAGAACTGCGGCGTCGCAGGAGGAAAGGGAAACATCAAGATTTCCCGTAGATGCCTTTGATATTTCAACAAGGTCATCGAGAAGTCTTTTTAAGTGCTCAGATTTGCGAAGTAGCACCTCGGAATATTCACTGTGCTTTTCGCAGCTGCAATCGTTTTCTACGATCAATCTTGAATAATTGATGATGGAGGTTAGGGGAGTTTTAATATCATGAGAAACGTTTGTTATAAGCTCTGTTTTCATTCTCTCGCTCTGCAGCCTTTTTTCTACTGCAGTTGCCATACCTGCCGATATGCTGTTAAGATTATCTCCGTGCTTTTTGAAATTACCAAACATTCTTGTTGTGTCGATTTTCTTGGAAAGATCGCCCGAAGCCAGTGCCTCGCCCCCTTTTTCAAGTCTGCGAAGCATCAGCGCGCAGTAAATAAGCAGGGGAAGGATCAGGAGCGCTTTTAAAACCCACAAAACAAAGCCGGCATCGTTATAATTCCAAACCATCAGGAGAAGGAAAAAGTCGATGACGATATTTGCAATAATGAAAAGAGATGTTTTCCAAATAAGGGGAATTGATCGTAATAAGAAACCGATAAAACGAAAAGCAGATCTGAAAAGCTTAAATATCAGCTTGCACACAATCCAGACAAGAGTGTTTGAAAAAAGTTTTTTCTGCTTTATTCTGACAGCAATGGTGATGCAAAGCCCAAGGAGAATGTTTGTTGAAATCAGGGCAAGTACGATACTCAGAACGGCAGCAACTATCTCCCCTGTATACAAAACTTCCCATAAGAGATAAAAGAGAAACATCACACCGCAGGTCATAAGAGTAATAAGAAGGTCAATGGGAACGGACGTAAATATACCCGAGTGTATCTCCTCACTGTCAGGGCGCCTTCCTGCCGTGCACATCAGAATTATAAAGCAGACAATGCAAAGGGCAAGAGATAAAAGTCCTATAGGATATACCCAGTAGAGAAGGGCATAAGCCGCATTTATTAAAAAATTATAGAAGAAGTATTCGTCGTTAACGGGAAAGTCTCTGTCAACAGACATATTTACAGTATAAATATCTGCGTTTTCCCGATTTTCATCACCGTCGAAATAGTAGTCTATCTCTGAATAGTTACCATCCGCATCCTTGTAAAAAATCCATTTAAAGCTGAAATCATGGCTTTGAGATTCGGAATTTGCACCGATGATCTTACCGTCCTCTGATACAACGTTATATCTGATATTTGTAATATCACTGTCGTAATCATAGATGTGATAATAATGATATTCCTCATCGGGAATATGATGCCAAAGTATGTTGTTTGAAGCGCTCTTCAGCATTTGCTCAAAGGTGGAATCAATCATATAGTCTTTTGGTAAGATGTAAAAACCTCCCGAAACAAACAAAACAGCACCGACAACGCTTGCCGCCGTAATACAAAGGCAAACAACGCAAAGAATAAAGCAAATAATCTTTGCAGATAAGCTCCTTATCCAATTTTTCATAAAAAACTCCTTTCAATTAATGAAATCGCCAAAAGCGATTTCTACCTACACTTGCGCCGTAGCGCAAACATCACTTGCTGAAAGCAAACATCACATCCTAAGGATGCATCACGTTCCGCTATGCGGAACACATCACTCAAGGATAAACCCGAAAAGGTTTATCCTTGAACCATATACCCGTGGCCCCAGACGGCTTTAAGGTATCGCGGCTCTGCGGGGTTAAGCTCTATTTTTTCTCTTATGTGCCTTATGTGAACTGCAACTGTGTTTTCCGCAGTCAGCGGGTTTTCCCGCCAGATAGCCTTGTATATTTCCTTCGGGGAATATACCTTGTTGCGGTTTTCCATAAGAAGCTTTAGAATTTCGTATTCCGTGGGGGTGAGGGAAACTGCATTGCCATCAACCGTCACGGTCTTTGCGGAATCGTCAAGCTCAATAGTACCGACACAGATAGTGGTATCCTTTGGCTTTCCCGCACCAAGCTGCATATATCTGCGAAGCATGGAGCGAACTCTTGCGCAGACCTCAACAGGGTTAAAGGGCTTTGTTATGTAGTCGTCTGCCCCCACGTTAAGGCCCAGTATCTTGTCCGAATCCTCGCTTTTTGCAGTCAGCAAAATGACGGGCACGTTTGAAATTTCGCGAATTTTCACCATGGCGGAAATTCCGTCAAGCACGGGCATCATGATGTCCATAAGAACAAGGTGTATATCGTTTTCTGTAATGACCTTCAAGGCTTCGTTGCCGTTGTATGCCTCGAAGAGGGTATATGACGGATCCTGCAGATAGATTTTAAGAGCGTTGACGATGTCGCGGTCGTCGTCGCAGATAAGAACGTTGTACATAGGCGCCTCCTGTAATTACTGTAATAATTATACCGCACAGCCTATGAATATAAAAGGCTGTAATTCATTAAGATTTGATTAAGGATGACCCATTTATAGCCCTCCACATATACTATACTACAGAAGGAGGAAAATCTATGGAGCTATTCCTTGAAATATTTGTTTCTGTTTTCTTTTTGTTCGGGCTTTACTGCGCCGCCGTTGAGGTTTATAAGCTCGCTGTCCGTATATACAGAGCTTTGAAAAAGCGCAGGGAGATTGACAAAAAGAGAAAAAAGAGTTAAAATATTATATCTTTTTGAAAGGAGTCTGCCATATGTTCAGAGAAGAAAAGGAAACGGTCTGCGGTACGGTAGACTCTGTTATTTTTCAGTCCGATGAGACGGGATATACTGTTTGCGAGATCGAGGATGAAAACGGATTTCCCATGGTTCTTGTTGGAACAATGCCCTATATATGCGAGGGCGATACTATAACTGCCGCAGGCAAGTGGATAAACCATCCCACCTACGGAAAGCAGTTTAGGGTGGATATGTACGAAAAGACTCTGCCCACAGGTGAAATGGATATCCTTCGCTACCTTTCCTCGGGAAGCGTTAAGGGCATCGGCCCCAAAACTGCAAAAAAGATAGTTGACCGCTTCGGTGAGGATACCTTTGACGTTATCGAAAACCATCACGAATGGCTCGCGGAAATCCCCGGAATCACTCCCCGAAAGGCTGCGGATATCAATTCAAGCTTTATTGAGATGTCAGGGGCTCGAAACGTTATGATGTTCTGCGCCGATTTCTTCGGCAGTGCAACGTCAATGAAGATATATAAGAAATGGGGCGGAAGCGCAGTTGAGCGAATCCGCAATAACCCCTACAGCCTTTGCGATACCTTCAGCGGTATCGGCTTTAAAACGGCAGACAGCGTTGCGGAATCCTTTGGTATTTCAAAGGATTCTGCCGCCCGTATTCTTGCGGGTATATACTATACTCTCGAGTCCGCCGCTCATAACGGAGGCCACACCTGCCTTCCCGAAAGAACTCTTATTGCCGAGGCCGCAAAGGTCCTTTCCCTTGAAGAGGCTAAGATAATTTCGGGTATTTCTGTGGGGCTTTCCCAGAGAAAGCTTGCAGAGCGGCTTATCGGTGCTGAGAAGTATATCTATATGGACAGATATTACAGGGCTGAGAGCTATTGCGCTGCAAAGCTTTTGAAGCTTGACCGCTCATGCCCGAGGATCGACCCCGTTGATATTCAGGGCTTTATCACAAGAGTAGAGCTCAGCTCAGGTATCAAATATGCGTCCCTTCAGCGAGATGCCATTGCATCTGCCCTCGGCGGTGGTGTAATGATTCTCACAGGTGGACCCGGTACGGGTAAAACCACCGTTATCAAGGGACTTATCTCCATATTCGAAACAATTGGCCTTGACGTTGCTCTCTCTGCCCCTACGGGAAGAGCTGCAAAGCGAGTCAGCGAGTCTGCGGGCTGCGAGGCAAAGACAGTTCACCGCCTCCTTGAAATGGAGCATTCCGACGAAAGAGAGCCGCGCTTTCTTCGCAACGAGGGATGCTATCTCGATGAGGACGTTATTATTGTAGACGAGTCCTCTATGCTGGATACCCTCCTTCTTGAGGCTCTTCTTAAGGCAATGAAGCCGGGCTCCAGAATAATCTTTATCGGCGACAGCGATCAGCTGCCCTCCGTCGGTGCGGGAAACGTTCTTGCCGATCTTATCAATTCCCGTGCTTTCCATACAGTCTGCCTGACAGAGGTATTCCGTCAGTCCGAGGAGAGCAGGATCATCACAAACGCCCACCTTATAAACGAAGGCAGAATGCCTGTTATCGATAATAGATCAAAGGATTTCTTCTTCCTTGCGAGAAGGACGGATTCTGATATTGCCTATACTGTTGCAGACCTCGTTGCAAACCGTCTGCCCAAGGCATACGGCGAGCTTCTTGCAGGCGGTATTCAGGTCATAACCCCCTCGAGAAAGGGACAGGCAGGAACGGAAAGCCTTAATGCGCTGCTTCAGTCTACTCTCAATCCCCCCGCCAAGGGTAAGCTTGAAAAGCAGGCCCACGGAATCATCATCCGTGAGGGCGACAGAATAATGCAGATCAAAAACAACTACGACGTTGAATGGGTGAAGGACGGCTACGAGGGATACGGAGTATTCAACGGAGATATCGGTACCGTTGAATCCATATCCCCCTCCGACGAGTCTGTTATCCTTGACTTTGACGGAAGAGAAACCTCCTACGATTATTCCGCTCTTGATGAGCTTGAGCACGCCTTTGCAATAACCGTTCATAAGAGTCAGGGAAGTGAATACCCCTGCGTTATCATCCCCCTGTACAGCTGCGCCCCTATGCTCCTCACAAGAAATCTTCTCTATACCGCCGTGACCCGTGCATCAAAAATGGTGGTTCTTGTAGGAAAGGCGGAGGTCCTTGAAACAATGGTAAATAACGATATGCACACCACCCGACATACAGGCCTTCTGAGCCTTCTTCTGAGCAGTGAAAGCTAAAGCGCCTATTCTGGATATTGTAGCCCGAGGCCTTTCATATATCCTTCGTCTTGTCTTTCCTCCGAAATGCGTCATCTGCTCAGACCTTCTTTTAAAGGAGGGAGAGCTGTGCGAGGAATGCCTTGGAATATGGGAAAGAGCGCAAAGGGTAAAATGCCCCGTTTGTCAAAAGACAGCGAGAGGCTGCACCTGCGCCACGTTTCATATGACTGATACGGACAGGATAGGTCAGCGCAGGATCTCGGCTCTCGCGTTCTATACGAAGTACGGCTCTACCGACGTGAGAGATAAGGTTGTACTAAGGCTTGTGTATGCAGTTAAAACCTCGTCCGACCGCTCTGCGGTTCGGCTGTGTGCGAGAGAGATGGCGGCGCAGATATTGAAGACCTTGGTTCTCGACAAAGAAAAGCCTGAGGACTGGAAAATAACCTATCCCCCGAGAAATAAAAGCAGAATAAAGAAATACGGATTTGACCACGGAAGAGATCTTGCGAGGCTCATATCCGAATTTACCGGGATCGCTCTGGAAAATACTCTTGAAAACCGCGGAGTGACGGCGCAGAAATCCTTGAACTCCTTTGACAGAAGGGCAAATGCGGAGAAATCCATCGTGCTGAAAAAGGGTGTGACTCCCAAGGGGAAATATATCATCGTGGATGACGTGATCACGACCGGTGCAACTGTAAATGCGGCGGCAAAAATATTGAAGCAGGGTGGGGCTGAGGCGGTTTATCCTATAGCTATTGCCCGCTCAAAGAAAAAGAAAAGAAGGCTTCGCCGCCCGAGTGAGCGCCCCTGGTTTAAAATGAAATAAAAAAATCCCCGTGCTAACAGCACGGGGATTTGTGTTTTTATCAGAGAGCTGCCTTGAGGATATCTACAAGGTCTGTCTTTTCCCAGGGAGCATTAAGGTCCTCGCGTCCCATGTGGCCGTATGCCGCAAGGTCTGCGTAGATGGGTCTTCTGAGGCCGAAGCGCTCGATGATTGCTGCAGGGCGCATATCAACGTTAGCTACGAGAAGGTCTGCGATAGCGCTCTCGCTGATAACACCTGTACCGAATGTATCAACCATTACGGATACGGGCTTTGCAACGCCGATAGCGTATGCAAGCTGGATCTCGCACTTCTTTGCAAGGCCTGCAGCAACAACGTTCTTTGCAAGGTATCTTGTCATGTAAGCTGCAGAACGGTCAACCTTTGTGGGGTCCTTACCGGAGAATGCACCGCCGCCGTGACGGGAGTAGCCGCCGTATGTGTCAACGATGATCTTGCGTCCTGTAAGACCTGTATCGCCTGCAGGGCCACCGATAACGAAACGGCCTGTGGGGTTGATGTGAAGGATGGTTGCATCGTCCATCATATAGCCTGCGATGGGCTTGATAACGTGCTCTGTGATGTCAGCGCGGATCTGCTCGAGGGAAACCTCGGGGTCGTGCTGTGTGGAAACTACAACTGTGTCAACGCGAACGGGCTTGTCGCCATCGTACTCGATTGTAACCTGAGTCTTTCCGTCGGGACGGAGATAGGGAAGTGTACCGTTCTTTCTTACCTCTGTAAGAAGCATAGCCATCTTGTGAGCGAGGGAGATGGGGAGGGGCATAAGCTCGGGAGTTTCGTCACAGGCAAAGCCGACCATCATACCGTGGTCGCCTGCGCCTGTATCGCCGCTCTCTGCCGCGCCCGCCTTGGACTCAGCGGAGTTGTCAACGCCGAGAGCAATGTCTGCAGACTGCTCGTGGATAGAGGAGAGAACTCCGCATGTGTCGCAGTCAAAGCCGTACTTTGCTCGGTCGTAGCCGATCTTGCCAACAGCCTCTCTTGCGATAGTGGGAATATCAACGTAAGCGCTTGTTGTGATCTCGCCCATAACGTTGATAAGACCTGTTGTTACGAATGTTTCGCAAGCAACGCGGGCTGTGGGGTCAGCTGCGATGATGGCATCAAGGATGGAATCGGATATCTTATCGGAGATTTTATCGGGATGTCCTTCAGTAACGGACTCGGATGTAAAAAGCTTTCTCATTATTTCTTTTCACCTTTCTTCTTTTTTGAGTTTATATTATTTTTTATTTTTTGCATAATTGTGGGCTTTTTGTTCTCATTACTGTCTGCAGTCTCCATATCTGCCGTAATGTCGGGAACAGGAGTGTCGCGGTCAATGAGCACAAGATGGGGGTCGATGCCGTCCTCCTTGGGAGGATCGTTTTTATAAAATTCTGTGGATCTCGGCATATTCTTTGTTCTGAGCTGTTTTTCGGAGAACTGCTTTACAAGAGCGTAAAGAACAGCAACAGCAGGAACACCGATGATCATACCGCCGAATCCGAAGAATCCGCCGAAAACGACCACCGCGATAACGACCCAGAGCGCGCCGATACCGATGGAGTCGCCAAGAATCTTCGGTCCGATAACGTTACCGTCCAGCTGCTGGATGAGAAGGACAAGGATAATGAATACGATAAGATGCTCGGGAGAGGAGATAAGGACTATAAGAGCGCCGATAACTCCGCCGATAATGGGACCGAAGGTGGGAACGATGTTTGTAACACCGATAATAACTGCAAGAAGGGGATAATAGGGGATCTTCAGGATCCAGAGTACGACGAAGGAAAGAAGACCGATTATAAGAGAGTCTATTATCTTTCCGATAAGGAATCCGCCGAAGGTGTGGTGTGTGTAGCGCACAAGGCGGACCGTATTGAGGTAAGCTCTGCGGGAAACCACAGCTGCAAGGAGCTTTTTGGCCTGAGCGCATATCTTTTCCTTTGTTGCGAGGAAGTAGTAAGCTACGAAAATACCCATAAGGATATTGAATATCTCGCCAACAAGACGGCTGCCGAGAGAAATGATATTGTTAACTCTCTGGCCGAGGAACGTAACGGAGTTCAGAATGATCTCCTTGATGTTTATTGTGATATCATGATCGGCAAGAAGCTCGGTAAAGGTGTAATATTC
>JAZUAR010000045.1:0-16378 GCA_045638055.1 Candidatus Avispirillum sp. | reverse complement strand
GCAGATGCTCAGTCAGATATGCGGTTGTCCGCGAGGATAAAAAGGAAACAGAGCTTCTCGCTCTTTGCGAGGAGAGCGGCGGAGAGGTTATAATCCTTTCCGAAAGTGCATTTGCAAAGATCTCTCAGGATTCAACTCCCGATGGAATAGCATTTGCCGTTGAAATTGAAAATAACAGCACTGAAAGCTTTAAGGGCGAAAGAGTAGTAATGCTGGACTGCGTCCGTGACCCCGGCAACGTTGGCACTGTCATAAGAAGTGCCGCGGCCTTCGGCTTTGACCGTGTAATACTTTCAGACTGCGCTGATATATATAATCCTAAGACTGTGCGCGCTACTATGGGCGCAGCCTTCAAAATGAAATTCACAGTTGTTCCTTCCTCCGCTGAGGTGATTGAAAAGCTCAAGGGGGAGGGCAGAAGAGTTATTGCCGCAGCCCTTGGCGAGGGTGCTCTCACTCTCGGTGAATCAGAACTTTTCGAGAGCGACTGTATCGTTATCGGTAACGAGGGCCACGGTGTTTCTGATGAAACGCTGAAGGGTGCTACCGACGTTATAAAGATCCCCATGACAGATAAGACCGAAAGCCTTAATGCTGCTGTTGCCGCATCTGTAATTATGTGGACACAGTCCCTTGGTGGAAAGTGATGAAGGATAAAAGAAAATATTGGCTCTGGCTTTCCCACATGGCAGGCGCAGGCTCCAAGACTGCCGTTAATCTCGTAAGAGAATTCGGAAGTGCAGAGGCAGTTTATAATGCATCCGCAAAGGAGCTTGAAAAGAGCGGTATCGTTGCAAATAAAAGACTTCTTTCCCGCCTTGCATATAAGGACCTTTCCGAGCCTGTGGCTATTCTTGACTGGTGCGACGATAACGGAGTCCGCGTTATGGTCCCTACCGACAGCGATTATCCCAAAAGCCTCCTGTCCCTTCGTGATGCGCCTATGGCGCTTTACGTTCTCGGAGAGCTGCCCGATTTTGATAACACCCTTTGCTGTGCTGTTGTAGGCACCCGTGAAATGAGCGAGTACGGCAAGAATACTGCATATGAGCTTGGCGCAGGCCTTGCTGATTGCGGAGCCTGTATCGTTTCAGGTCTTGCTCTGGGAATTGACGGAATGGCTATGGCAGGAGCTGTGGAGGCAGGCGGGAAAACAGTTGCAGTCCTCGGCTGCGGAATAGATATCGTATATCCTAAGCAGCATGAGACCCTTCTCAGAAAGGTTCTTGAAAAGGGAGCTGTCATCACGGAATATGCCCCCGGAGTTTCTCCCAGCGGCCATAATTTCCCCGTTAGAAACAGACTTATAAGCGGTATCTCTCAGGCAGTTTGCGTGGTTGAGGGAAGCATGAGAAGCGGCTCTCTTATAACTGCCCGTCATGCAGTATATCAGGGTAAGTCTCTTTATGCAGTACCCGGCAGAATAGGGGATGCAGGTGCTCAAGGCACAAACCATCTTCTCAAGGAGGGCGCAACGGCAATCACGGGCGCCCGAGACATCCTTTCTGATTTCGAGTTTATATATCCTCATTCTATCATCATCGACGGCGCAGTGCCCCATATCTCATCCGATGAGGTAGCCGAAAAGCTTGGAGTAGGATCAAAGGGTAAAAAGCTCAAAAAAGAGAAATCAGAAGAGAAAAAAGAAGCGAAAAAGCAGGAAAAGAAGCAGAAAAAGGAAAACAAAAAGAAAGCCGAAATGCCTTTTCCCAAAGAAGAAAAGCCTCAGAAGAGAGTAGATATCGACACTCTTGATGAAATGGAGCGCCGCATCTTTGACTATATGAAGCCGGATGTTCCCATGCTCTGTGAGGAGATCGCAGAGGGAGGCTTTGAGCTCTCTCAGGTCATGGTTTCTCTCACTCTTCTTGAGATTGCGGGAGCAGTCGAGGCAGGTGCTGGAGGATACTATCTGAAGCGTGCCGCAGACTTCGGCGGAGAGCCTGATTATATCACCGAGGATGACGACGGATTGTAAACATTTTGATGTTATAAAAAATACTGTTGCAAATTAGAAAATATATGATATAATATTGAACTGTTGAAAAAGTGAAATTTAATATTATAAGGAATGGATTCGAATAATGACTAATCTTGTTATCGTTGAGTCTCCTGCGAAAGCGAATACTATAAAGAGCTATCTCGGGCAGAGCTATAAGGTCGTTGCCTCCAAGGGCCACGTCCGCGATCTTCCCAAGTCTACAATGGGTATTGACATCGAAAACGATTTTGAGCCCCATTATATAAATATCAGAGGTAAGGGCGATCTTATCAAGGAACTGAAGAAGGAAGCTAAGAAGGCTGACCGCGTATTCCTTGCAACTGACCCTGACCGTGAGGCCGAAGCGATCTCCTGGCACCTTGCGGTATCCCTTGGTATTCCTGTTGAAAAGGCAAACAGAATTACCTTTAATGAGATCACAAAGTCTGCAGTAAAGGAAGCGATCAAGGCTCCCCGCAGTCTTGATATGGACCTTGTAAACGCACAGCAGACAAGAAGAATTTTTGACAGAATCGTTGGATATAAGCTCTCTCCCTTCCTTTGGAAAAAGGTTAAGAGCGGTCTTTCCGCGGGAAGAGTACAGAGTGCTGCAACAAAGATCATCGTTGAAAGAGAAAACGAGATCCGCGCATTCAATCCCCAGGAATACTGGACTGTTGAGGCTATTATCGAAACTGAAAAGGGCGCTTATATTTCCGTTCGCTACTATGGCGATACTGCAACCCGCGAGAAGGCAGAGCTTTCCTGCGAGGCAGATGCGGAAAAGGTAAGAAGCGCAGTAGAGGGCCAGCCCTTTACAGCTGTTGAAGTTAAGAAGGGAACAAAGATCAAGTCTCCCGCTCCCCCCTTCACAACCTCTACTCTCCAGCAGGAAGCATCAAGAAAGCTTAATTTCCAGTCTCAGCGCACAATGAGAGTTGCACAGGAGCTTTACGAAGGTATCAACCTCGGAAGCGATGGCGGCGTACAGGGTCTTATCACCTATATGCGTACAGACTCTCTCAGAATCTCCGCTGAAGCACAGAATGCGGCTCGCGACTATATCGTTGAAAAGTACGGCGATAAGTACTGCCCCGAAAATCCCCGTGTTTATAAGTCCAAGGCATCTGCTCAGGATGCTCACGAGGCTATCCGTCCCTCTTCTCTCAAGCACGACCCCCAGAAGGTGAAGAAGCATCTCTCCACAGATCAGTACAGACTTTATAAGCTCATCTGGGACAGATTCATCGCAAGCCAGATGGAGGGTGCAGAGCTCGCTACCGTAACTGCAGACTTCGATTGCAAGGGCAATCTCTTCCGCACACGCGGCTATACCGTTAAGTTTAACGGTTATATGGCTGTATACGAGGAGTCTCAGGACGAGGTGGATGAGGATAAGAATAAGAAGCTTCCTCCCGTTCAGGAGGGTGATATCCTCAAGAATCACTCTGTTCAGGGCACTCAGCACTTCACAGAGCCCCCTGCAAGATATACAGAAGCATCCCTTATCAAGTTCCTTGAGGAAAAGGGAATCGGCAGACCCTCCACTTACACACCTATCATCACAATTATCACAACCCGCGGATACGTTTCCCGTGACGGTAAGTCCCTTGTTCCCACTCCCCTCGGAGAGGTAACAACAAAGCTTATGACAGAGCATTTCCCCGATATCGTAGACTATAAGTTTACAGCGGGAATGGAGGACCGTCTCGACTCTATCGAAGCAGGTGAGGCTGAAATGATCAGCGTTCTTCACTCCTTCTATGACGGCTTCAAGGTTGAGCTTGACCGCGCTATGGAGTCCGTTTCCAAGGATGATATCGAGATCCCCGTTGAGGAGACAGACATTATCTGCGACCTTTGCGGAAGCAAAATGATCGTTAAAAACGGCAGATTCGGTAAGTTTGCCGCTTGTCCCAACTATCCTACCTGTAAGAGCACAAAGCCCCTTGTTAAGAAGGAGGTTGAGGTAGAGGAGAAAAAGCAGGAGATCGCTCCCTTCAAGTGCGAGATCTGCGGAAGCGATATGGTTCTCAGAACAGGTAAGTTCGGCTCCTTCTATGCTTGTATCAAGTATCCCGAATGTAAGTTCACAAAGCAGAAGGTTCGTGAGCTTGGCGTTAAGTGTCCCGATTGCGGAAGCGAGATCGTAACAAAATTCGGCCGTAACAGAACAGTATTCTATAGCTGCTCCAAGTACCCCGAGTGTAACTTCTCCTCCTGGGATATGCCCACAAACGAGACCTGCCCCGAGTGCGGCGGTATGCTCTTCTCAAAGAAGGGCAGAAATCAGCTCGTTTGTAAGAAGGAAGGATGCACCTTCAAGAAGGAAGCACCCAAGACAGAGGCGGCAGAAACAGAAGAATAATTACCTTTAGGTACAACGTTACTGAATTAAAGCAGAATAAACTTTGATGTGTCATCCTGAGCGAAGCAAACAATCCGGTGAATTGTTTGCGAAGTCGAACCATCCCTTAGGATGGTGCCCTCCAAAGAGGGCAGGATCTGCGAAAAGCTTTCGATAGCTTTTATAAAATATCGTAGATCCCGCCCCTAAAAAGGGGCGCACTCCCTATGGTCGGGTTCGACTCCGTAAACATCATACTATGATGTTTACTACGCTCAGGATGACATTGTCGGTGCGCTTTATTTAAGTTGCCCCTATAGAAGAATTTAGAAAGGCTTGGCAGAATAATATGGAAATCAAAGTACTCGGCGCAGGCCTTGCAGGATGCGAAGCGGCATGGCAGGCGGCAAAAAGAGGAATTAACGTAAAGCTTTATGAAATGAAGCCCGAAAAGAAGTCCCCCGCCCATAGCTATAACGGATTTGCAGAGCTTGTTTGCTCAAACTCTCTCAGAGGAGCAGACGTAACTCAGGGCGTTGGCCTTCTTAAAGAGGAGCTTCGCCGTCTCGGCTCTCTTATCATGGAGGCTGCAGACGCTACCGCAGTTGCGGCAGGAGGCTGCCTTGCAGTAGACCGCTACGCTTTTTCCGACTATATCACAAATAAGATCAGAGAATGTCCCCTTATCGAGGTTATCGAGGGCGAGGTGACAGAGCTCCCCGAGGACGGTGTATGCGTCTGCGCAACAGGTCCTCTTACAAGCGATGCCCTTGCTGAAAAGATCGCTGCGCTGGTTGGCGGAAACCGCCTTTCCTTCTTTGATGCGGCGGCTCCCATTGTTGATTTTTCCACAGTGGATATGACAAAGGCATTCTTTGCATCAAGATACGATAAGGGTACCCCCGACTATATCAATTGCCCTATGAACGAGGAGGAGTATAAGGCGTTTTATAACGCTCTTATTACAGCCGAGGAGGCTCATCTCCACGATTTTGAAAAGGGCGAGGGACTCAAGGTATTTGAAGGATGCATGCCCGTTGAGGTAATGGCATCCCGCGGCGAGGATACTCTCCGCTTCGGACCTATGAAGCCCGTAGGTATCCATCATCCCGAAACAGGTGAAGGTTATTATGCAGTAGTTCAGCTCCGCCGCGAAAATGCGGAGGGAACTATGTTCAATATCGTAGGCTTCCAGACTCACCTTACTTTCCCCGAGCAGAGAAGAGTATTCCGTATGATCCCCGGCCTTGAAAATGCAGATTTTCTCCGCTACGGCGTAATGCACAGAAATACATTCCTCAACTCTCCCGGTATGCTCAGTGCGGACTATTCCATGAAGGTGCGCCCCGACCTTTATTTTGCAGGTCAGATGACAGGCGTTGAGGGCTACGTTGAATCCTGCGCGTCCGGATTTGTAGCAGGTCTTAATGCTGCAAGAAGAGTTCTCGAAAAGGAGCCCTACATATTCCCCGATACAATGATGATCGGCGCTATGGCGAAGTACGTAAGCGTCGGCAGTGAGGCTGCATTCCAGCCTATGAACGCCAATTTCGGTCTTGTTGCAAGACATACCGAAAAGATCAAGGGCGGCAAAAAGGTGCGCTATCAGTTCTATGCTGAAAGAGCCCTCAAGGAAACTGACAGAATCGTAAACGAAGAAGATCTATAAGGATTTGAAATGAATAATACAGTTAGATTGCCTCTCGATAAATCACTTCTTGAAGAGAGGCTTGGATATAAATTTAATAATCCCGCGCTCCTCGAGGAGGCTCTCACTCATTCCTCCTACGTTAACGAGCATAAGAATCGCGGTATCGAGCTTACCTGCAATGAGCGCCTTGAGTTTCTCGGCGACTCCGTTCTTTCCATCATAGTTTCAAGATATCTTTTCGGAGAGTATTCCTCTCGTCAGGAGGGTGATCTCACAAAGATCCGCGCCGCAGTAGTATGCGAAAAGGCTCTTGCAAAGTATGCAAAGGAGATCTCCCTCGGAGATTTTCTCAGCCTTGGAAACGGTGAGGAAAAGAATAACGGCAGACAGAGAGCATCCATCACAAGTGATGCCTTTGAGGCGGTTCTCGGAGCGTTTTATATCGATACGGGCTATGATGCAAAGAGAGTTTCTGAGTTTCTTCTCCCCTTCGTAATAAATGAGATCCGGTTTATCCGCAAGGGTGAAGCCTTTACAGACTATAAAACTGCTCTCCAGCAGATCATTCAGCAGGCTGAAGGAGAAAGACTTGTTTATACCGTAATCGGCGAAGAGGGTCCCGACCACGATAAGACCTTCACCGTTGAGGCAAGACTTAATTCCAACGTTATCGGTGTTGGCACAGGCTCCTCAAAGAGATCGGCAGAGCAGGCAGCGGCAAGAGAAGGACTCAAGCTTTTCGGCAAAGAAGAACCCCTTGAGGCATAAAGGCGGCAGATTTTGAAGCATATTAATATACCGATTTTTATACAGCATATGGGCTGCCCGAATCAATGCGTGTTCTGTGATCAGCACGCAATTTCGGGCGCCCATTCTTTTTCCCTTGAAAAGGTAAGGGAAGATATTGAAGAGGTCCTTTCCACAGCGGGGGATGCCGAGTGCGAGATTGCATTTTTCGGCGGCTCCTTTACGGGAATCGACAGAGCTCTTATGGTAGCCCTCCTTGATATTGCAGAGGGCTACGTCAAAGAAAAAAGAGTGTCGGGCATCCGCCTTTCCACCCGCCCCGACTATATTTCCCGGGAAATCACAGATATTCTCGGACGATATACGATCAGTCAGGTGGAGCTTGGAATACAGAGCTTTTCCCAGAAAGTTCTCGATTTTTGCAAAAGAGGCCACCTCATTGAGGCCTCCTATAACGCAATGCGCCTTCTTCGTAGTGAGGGCTTTTCTGTCGTTGGACAGATGATGACAGGTCTTCTCGGAGCCGATATTGAAGATGAGATCGAAACTGCCCGCATCATATGCGCAGAGGGTGCTGCGGCGGCAAGAATATACCCTTGTGTAGTATTCAGAAATACCCCTCTTGAGCTGATGACAAGAAGGGGAGAGTATACCCCCATGACCCTCGATGAAGCAATTGAGAGAAGTGCTGCGGCATACAGAATTTTTCTTGAAAACAACGTTCCTCTTTTGAAAATAGGACTTCACGAATCGGAAAATCTCCATTCGGAAAGCACCTATTTTGCAGGTCCAAATCACCCTGCCATCGGTGAGCTTATAAGAGGAAAAATCTTTTGCGAAAATATACTGAAAGCTCTTGAAAACGAGAAAACAGAGGGCCGCGAGCTGACTGTTTTCGTTCCTCGCGGAGCTGTGTCTATGGCGACGGGTCAGAAACGCTGTTATAAGACAAATATTGTTGAAAAAACAGGTGTAAAATCCTTGAAAATCCTTGAAAAAGAGAGCCTTTCGCAGTATAATATATCTATTGACTTAAAATAAAGAAGAAGAAAGGGAGGAATACAGTGTACTTAAAAACGCTTGAATTGCATGGATTCAAATCCTTCCCCGATAAAACGGTGCTCCACTTCAATCCCGGCTCTACCGTAATCGTAGGACCTAACGGAAGTGGTAAATCAAATATAACGGACGCCATGAGATGGGTTCTCGGAGAAATCTCCACAAAGAATATCCGAGGATCAAAAATGGAGGACGTAATCTTCGTCGGAGCCGACGGTCACAGACCTATGAGCTTTGCGGAGGTTTCCATCACCTTTGATGATTCCGATGAGCCCAAAAAGCTCAATTGCCCCTATGAGGAGGTAACGGTAACCCGCCGTTATTACAGAGCAGGTGAGAGTGAGTACTTCATCAACCGCAAGCCTTGCCGACTCAAGGATATCAAAGAGCTTTTCATGAACACAGGTGTTGGTCGTGACGGATATTCCATCGTCGGTCAGGGTAAGATCGCGGAGATCATTTCCAAAAAGAGCGAGGACCGCAGAGGTATCTTTGAGGAAAGTGCTGGAATCACAAAGTTCCGCTATCAGAAAAACGAATCTGAAAAACGCCTTGCCGAGACCGAGGACAATATGAACCGTGTTCTCGATATCTTCAACGAGCTTGAAGCGAGAATCGGCCCCCTCGAGAGAGATGCCAAAAAGGCAAGACAGTATCTCGAGCTTTACGATGAGAAAAAGCAGCTTGACGTTTCCGTTTGGCTTTTTGATACTGAAAAGCTGAGAAACGATGCTCAGAAGGCAGAGGCGGATTGCCGCCTTTCAGCCCATGAGCTTGAAATGGCAGATGACGATGAAAAGCAGCTTGAGGCTCAGTATGAAAGACTTTTCGAGGCATCTCAGCAGAATAAGCAGCTGTCTGCAAAAATCTATGAGCGCATCCGCGAGATAAACGAGTTTATAAGAAACAGCGAGGAATCCTACAGAGCCCTTGAAAACGAGGCAGCTCAGAAGGAAGCCCTTTCTGCGGCAGCTCTTGCAAATGCAAAAAAGAGCGATGCGGATATCGCTATCGAGCTTGAAAGCATTAACGCAATCAAGGCCCGCATGGATGAGATAGGCAAAAAGATCGATCTTGCCAACGGTAAGATCGCAGAGCTTGAGGGCCTTCGCGAGGATGCAAAGGAAAGAGCAAGAGAGCTTGACTGCGAACTTGAGGCATCACTCCGTATTCTTCGCGAAACAGATAAGGAGCGTCAGGACCTCCAGGTTCGTCTTGACGTTATAAAGAACAGCCTTACCGATCAGTCCGACCGTGCTACAACGGTTGAGGCAGATCTTCTTAAATATACAAGCGAGCTTGCAAAGATCGATTCCGAATGGGAAGAGTGCAATAAATCTGTTGAAATGTATGAGGCGGCTCTTGAAAAATCCGATTCCGAGATCGCCAAGGCAGACAGACAGATCCTTGAGCTTTCCGATAAGGCGGAGATTCAGAGAAGAACTCAGTCCAAATATAAGGCAGAGGCAGAGGCACTCCATAGCCGAATTGCCGCCCTTGCGAGAATGCAGGAGCATTTCGACGGCTATAATAACTCTGTAAAATATGTAATGCAGGCCCATTCACAGGGAAATCTTCGTGGCATCCACGGACCCCTTTCCCATCTTGTGAAGGTAGACCAGCAGTACACAGTAGCTCTTGAAACAGCACTCGGATCAGCGCTTCAGAATATCGTTGTTGAGGATGAATCTGCGGCAAAGGACGCAATCTACGCCCTTAAAAAGGCAAATGCGGGCCGCGCAACCTTCTATCCTCTCTCAAGCATCAAGGGGCAGTCGAGAACAAGAGAGCTTGAGGATGCTTCCCGCGCTGTCGGCTTTGTGGGATATGCAGACGAGCTTCTCACAACTGAGGAAAAGTATAAGGATATAGTTTCCAGCATCGTTGGCAGAATTGCAGTTTTCGATAATATCGATAATGCAACCGCCGTTGCAAGAAAGTGCGGCTGGAAGATAAGAATCGTAACCCTCGACGGTCAGCAGATCAATATGGGCGGCTCATTTACGGGCGGCTCAGTCCGTAAGGACTCCGGTATGCTTTCCCGTGCTTCTCATATCGATAAGCTTCGTGAGGAGGAGAGCGAGCTTCTTGCAAAGGCTGACGAGGCAAAGAAAGAGCTTTCCGCCTTTGAAGCAAAGCTTGCAGAGCTTTCCAACTATCGCCGCAAGGAGGACGAGAAGGTCAAAATCTCAGAGGTCATGCTCCGTACTGAAAGAGCGCAGCTTGATGAACTTGAGGCTAACCGCACAATGATAGGCAACCTCCTTGAAAAGCTTACCCACGATAAGGCAAGCATGCAGGAGAACGAAAAGCGCGGCGGCGAGGATATCGTAAAGCTTGAGGCGGCAATCGAAAGAAATGAGAAAACCGCCCGTGCCATCTCCGAGGAAAGAGCAGAGCTTGATATTCAGAAGAATGAGGCTCTCGATACAGCTCAGGAATATGAGCGCGCTATAAACGAGATCCGTATTGAGATCGCAGGATATATGAGAGATGGCGAAAATGCCGAAAGCTCTCTTTCTGAGGCTGAGATGAGAGCCGAGAAGAGAAGAGAGGAAAGAAAGGCAAGCGAGGATGAGGCAGCTCATCTTCTTTCCGAGGCTGCGGCGGCAAGAGACTCCATCAAGGATAAAGAGGCATACGTTAAGGAGCTTAAGGCAGAGCTTTCCGAAAAGGAAACTGAGCGAGCAAAGCTTGATGAAAACGACAGCGAGTATGACCGCAAGCTTAATGAGGTCAGAATCAAGACAAGAGATGTTAATCAGCGCAAGGAGCTTTCCTACCGCGCCCATATGGCAAACGAGGCAAAGCTTGAAAAGCTGAACGGCGAGATCGATAAGATGGTATCCCGTCTCTGGGATGAATATGAGCTTACTCATGCAACTGCAGTAGCCCTTGGCTATCCTGCATTGACAGAGAAGACAAGACCTGAAAGCTTTGCCCGACTCACAGAGCTTAAGCGCCAGGTCAAGGCTCTCGGCCACGTAAACGTAGGCGCCATCGAGGAATATGCAAACCTCAAGGAGAGATATGATTACTTAAAGGAGCAGCTTGACGACCTTACAAAGTCAAAGGCTGAGCTTGAGGGAATCATCGGCTCAATTGAGGAAGAGATGAAGAGAATGTTCGTAGATGCCTTTGAGCGCATCAATACATACTTCGGCGAGACCTTCCGCGAGCTCTTTGGCGGCGGTAGCGCCCATCTTACTCTCACCGATCCCGAAAACGTTCTGACAAGCGGCGTTGAGATCGACGTAGCGCCTCCCGGAAAGATGATCAAGAACTTGACTCTTCTCTCCGGTGGTGAGCAGGCATTCGTAGCAATTGCGCTTATCTTTGCACTTATCAAGGTTAACCCCTCACCCTTCTGTATCTTCGACGAGATCGAGGCGGCTCTTGATGAGGTTAACGTAACTCGAGTTGCAAACTACGTAAAGCGCTTCTCAAAGGAAATGCAGATCATCCTTATCTCCCACAGAAGAGGTATGATGGAAACTGCAGATACACTTTACGGTGTAACCATGCCCCGCCACGGTATCTCAAAGGTATTTACACTTGACGTAAACGCTGTTGCAGAGAACCCTGCCGAGGCAGATAAATACGTACAGTAAAGGAAAAAACTATGGGCTTTTTTGATAAACTTAAAAGCGGACTTGCAAAAACAAAGAATGCTGTTTTTGCACAGGTTGATAATATTCTCAAGAGCTTTGTTAAGGTAGATGAGGATCTCCTTGAGGAGCTTGAGGAGGTTCTCATCTGCTCCGATATGGGTATGGAAACCGTTGAGGAGATCATCGATGAGCTTCGCGATCAGATCAAGAGCGACAGACTCAAGAACCCCGAGGACGTAAAGACAGCTCTCAAGGAGCTTCTTCGCGAGAGAATCGGTGCAGGCGAGGAATTGAAGCTTGATACCGTTCCCTCTGTTATTCTCGTTATCGGCGTTAACGGTGTAGGTAAAACTACTTCTATCGGTAAGATCGCCGCAAATCTCAAATCTCAGGGCAAAAAGGTAGTGGTTGCGGCAGCGGATACCTTCCGTGCGGCAGCTATCGATCAGCTTGCAGTCTGGACAGAGCGTGCAGGCGTTGAGCTTATCCGCCAGAATGAGGGAAGCGACCCTGCGGCAGTAGTATTCGATGCGGCTCAGGCAGCAAAGAAGAGAGGGGCAGACGTCCTTATCGTTGATACTGCAGCAAGACTCCACAATAAGAAAAACCTTATGGCAGAGCTTGCAAAGATCGACAGAGTGCTCACCCGTGAGCTTCCCGACTGCTCCCGCGAAACTCTTCTCGTTCTTGATTCCACAACAGGTCAGAACGCAGTAATGCAGGCAAAGGAATTTAAGGAAAGCGCAGCTATCACAGGCCTTATCTTAACAAAGCTTGACGGTACTGCAAAGGGCGGCGCTGTGTTCTCGATCAAGAGAATCCTTGATATTCCCGTAAAATATATAGGAGTAGGCGAGCAGATAAACGATATGCAGCCCTTCGATGCAGATATGTTCGTATCCGCTCTCTTTGACTGATATGGAATTTGTACTTGCATCAAGAAACAAAAAGAAGATAGGAGAGATGAACACCCTCCTTTCAAAGTTCTGCGGCGATAAGGTGAAGGTCCTTTCCCTTGATGATATCGGCTTTTTCGGCGATATCGAGGAGGACGGACAGAGCTTTGAGGAAAACTCTGTTATCAAGGCCTGCGCTCCCGCAAAAATGGGGTATATCGGCATCGCAGACGATTCAGGTCTTTGCGTTGACGCCCTTGGCGGTGCTCCCGGCGTTTTCTCTGCAAGATACTCGGGAGAGGACGCAAACGACGAAAAAAACAACGAAAAGCTCCTCAGAGAGCTTGAAAATACCATTGATCGCAAGGCACAGTTCAGAACTGTGATTTCCGTGGTCATTCCGAAATCTCTCGGTCTTAACGTATTCCATCCCCTGACAAACCCCGAAATGGAGGAATATATTCTTAAGAGATTTGGAATCGATGCTAACGTATGCTGCTTTGGCGGCGAGTGCGAGGGCGAGATCCTTCGCGAAGCGCGCGGCGAGGGTGGCTTTGGCTACGATCCTCTCTTCTTCGTTCACGAAAAGGAAAAGACATTCTCTGAGCTTACCTCGGAGGAAAAGAACGAGATCAGCCACAGAGGAAGAGCAATGAGATGCTTTGGCGACAATATTAATATTTTAATCGAGGATAACAATTTATGATTACCAGCAAACAGAGAGCGGGCCTTCGTAAGCTCGGTCACGATCTTGATACAATTTATCAGATCGGTAAAGGCGGCTTCGGTGAGGAGCTGCTCAAGGGTATTTCCGATGCTCTCGAGGCAAGAGAGCTTATCAAGTGCCGTACCCTTGATAACTGCGAGTATTCCTCCAAGGAAGCCGCAAATCTTATTGCAGAGGCAGTAGGAGCTGACGTTGTCAGCGTAGTTGGAAGCCGCTTTGTTCTTTATAAGCAGAGCTCCAAGGAAAAGAACAGAAAGATCGTTCTTTAATATGAAAATAGGACTTTACGGAGGAACCTTTTCTCCTCCTCATTCAGCTCACGTGAGAGCCGCAAAGCTTTTTATAAGGGAAGCGGCTCTCGATAAGCTGTACGTAATGCCTGCGGGCATTCCCCCTCATAAGGTGGCAGATAAATGGGGAAGCGGTGAGTACCGTCTTTCCATGACCTGCCGTGCATTCTCGGATTTTGCCGAGGTATCCGATTATGAGATACAAAAAGAGGGAAGAAGCTATACTGTGGAAACGCTCCGCTATTTAAAGGAGCGCCACCCCTGCGACGAGCTTTATATGCTTGTGGGAGAGGATATGTTTTTCTCTTTTGATTCATGGAAATCTCCCGATGAGATAATGAAGCTTGCAACAATTGTTGCCCTGAGAAGAAAGGGCGGCGAGCTTTCTGAAATGGAAGCTGTGGCTGAGGATTATAAAAGCCGCTACGGTGCAAAAATAATCCTTATTGAGGATGAGCCCTTTGAGGTTTCATCAACGCAAATTCGAAATATGATAGCTGAAGGGAAGGATACGAATGGCCTTCTTCCCGAAAGCGTTTTGGAATATATAAAAGAGCATAATCTTTATAAAAATGAAAACTGAAAAAATAACTGTAACAGAAGAAATGCTTGCCTCCCTCAGAGAGGCAGTAGGAGCATATCAGACAGGCAAGAGATTTAATCATACTCTGGCAGTGGAGAGAGAGGCCGCGGCCCTCGGCGAGCTTTATCTGCCCGAGGACGTAAACCGACTCCGCGCGGCGGCTCTTTTGCATGATATAACAAAAATATATGATGCAGAAAAACAGTTGAAAATATGCGAAGAGTTTGGTATAATGATAGGAACGGGAGAAATCAATGCGCCTAAGCTTTTCCATGCAAAAACGGGAGCTGAGGTAGCAAAAAGAGATTTTCCCGATTTCGCGGATCCCGATATAATCGGCGCTGTCAGATGGCATACTACGGGCAGAGCAGGGATGAGCATTTTTGAAATGATCATCTATCTTGCGGATTATATTGAGGATACAAGAACCTTTGAGGACTGCGTAATTCTGAGAGATCAGTTTTATAAGGGCATCGAGGCGGCAGAAAGCCTTGAAGAGCGACTTGAGGTTCTCAGAAAAACAATGATAACCTCCTTTGATATGACGATCAGATGCCTTATCAGTGAGGGCGCACTTGTAGACCGCGATACATTAGAAGCGAGAAACTGGTTTATACTAAATAAAATTCAGATGGATCGAGGTTTGTAATATGAATGGTTTCATAAAATTTACAAAAAAGCTGATGCCTCGTGTCGGAGCATTTGTTTTGGCAGCGATCGTCGGCTTGGGAATCTATTTTGTAAATGAGTTTGTTATCTATACACCTGACCTTAATGACAATCCCCCGAATTTTGATTTTGTTCAGGACCCCAATGCCGTAATTGGCGGAGATGGGAGCGGTGACAAGACTGACACAACGGTTGAGGCATCCGATAAAATATTCAACTTCCTTATCATGGGACATGACAGAGCGGCAAGCTTAACTGACGTTATCATGCTTGTTAACTATAACACAGAGGTTCAGAGAATCACTGTTATGCAGTTCCCCAGAGATACTTACATAGAGGTCGATGATTATAATTACCATAAGGTAAACGGCCTTTATAACTACTGCGTAAAGCAGGCCAAAAGCGATGGCAGCAAGAATCCCGAGAGAGACGGCTGCAAGCTTATGGAGGAGTATCTTGAGAAAAACCTTGCGATGACTATCCACTATTCTGCGGTTATGGACCTTGACGGATTCGGAAATATCGTTGATGCCGTTGGCGGCGTTGATATGTACGTTCCTATGGATATGAAATATTCCGACCCCGAGCAGGGACTTTATATCAACCTCAGAGAAGGATATCAGCATCTTAACGGAGACACGGCAGAGCAGTTTGTTCGTTACAGATCAGGATATGCAACAGGCGATATCGGACGCGGCGACGCACAGAAGATATTTATGTCAGCATTCCTTGATAAGATCCTTTCAAGCATCACCGACGTTAATACGGTAACTACCCTGGCGCAGAATCTTGTAACATACGTTGAATCCGATATAACACCTGCGGACGTTGTGTTCTTCGGAAAGCAGTTTATCGGTCTCGGAAACAAGTCCGGTGCGGTTCAGCTTTCAAACGTAAAGATGATGACAATGCCCGGTAAGGCGACCCTGTACAACGGTCTTTCCTATTACGTTATGAATAAGGACTATATGTCCTATATCATCAACGAGTATTATAATATTTACAATACGAGCGTACTCTGGTCATTTGACGTTAACGAGGTTTTCGTAACCGACGATAATTCACAGCTCCGCGATATTTATCTTGAGGACAGAGATAACGTAAGCCTCATCATTTATAATGCGGGAAGCCTTGAGGAAAACGGCCTTCGCGGATAAATTCGTGGGAATGTTCCTGAAAGAAAGGAATTTCAAATGAAAAGAATAATTGCTTTAATTCTTGCTGTCCTTTGTGTGGCATCCCTTGCAGGATGCGCAAAGCTTTCCAATCTGGGAAGCGGCGGCGCAGACACAAATGCGGACGGCAGCGAGAAAACTCTGAAAAGCGAATCCATGTACAATTTCCTTGTTATGGGACATGACAGACAGGCAAGCTTGACTGACGTTATGATGCTTGTCAGCTATGATACTGAAAACGGCAAAATGGCTGTTATGCAGCTCCCCCGCGATACCTATATCGAGATCGGGGATTATTCCTATACAAAGCTTAACGGACTTTATAATCATTCAGTTTCCGAGGCAAAGGAAGAGGGAAGCGACAACAAGGAGCTTCACGGATGCAGAAAGGCTGCGGATTATCTTTCAGCGGCCCTTGGTATTCCGATCCACTACTGTGCTGTAATGGACCTTGACGGCTTTGGCGCAATCGTCGATGCCATCGGCGGAGTTGAGATCTACGTTCCCTATACAATGGAATATGAGGACGAAAAGCAGAATCTTCACATCAACCTCCAGAAGGCCTATAATACCCTTGACCGAAACGAGGCAGAGCACTTTGTCCGCTTCAGAAGCGGACTTGTAAATGCAGACCTCGGACGA
>JAZUAR010000044.1:0-4969 GCA_045638055.1 Candidatus Avispirillum sp. | reverse complement strand
CGTATATTTTTCTTTCGTGAAGCTGAGCGTATCTTACAGCTCTGCCAATTTCCTCTATATCAAAATTCTTTGCATATGCTCTGGCGCCGAATCTTTTGCCGCCTATATAGATGGCGTCGGCACCACCCTTTATTGCAGCTATCAGACACTCAAAGTTGCCCGCCGGAGCGAGAAGTTCCGGAAGTTTGTCTTTTCTTTTCACGGTTTTGTATTCCTTAAATTTAGGTTTTTGTAAATAATTATTGTCAATATGCAGATTGTTTTATCTTCTCCAATATTTTCTATCAAGGGAGCGATACATTATAGCCTCTGCAATATGGTCTTCATTGATTACCTCTTGACCGTCGAGGTCGGCTATGGTTCTGGCTACTCGTAGAACTCTGTCATGTCCCCTTGCAGAAAGACCAAGAGATTCAAAAGCCTCTTTCATAAGCGCCTCTCCCTCGGGGGTGGGTTTACAATGCTTATGGAGCAGGGCAACACTCATATTGGCATTTAATGTTCCGGGTGCATCCCCTGCTTTCTGTAGGCGCTGGTCGGTGAATTTTCTTGATGCGTTAACTCGCTCTCTGATGCTCTTTGATGGCTCGCCTGCGGCGCTTTTGCCGGATATTTCGTTATAGGAAACCGAGGGCAATTCTATCTGTATATCAATTCTGTCAAGGAGGGGGCCGCTTACTCTCTCAAGGTATTTTGTTCTTGCCGATGGTGAGCAGGTGCACTCTCTGGCAGGGTCGCCAAAGTATCCGCATTTACAGGGGTTCATTGCGCAAACCAGCATGAATGAGGAGGGGTATGTGATCTTTGCCGTAGCACGGGTGACAGTAACCTTGCCGTCCTCCATTGGCTGGCGCAAAGAGTCTGTTACAGACCTTGAAAATTCGGGTAGCTCGTCGAGGAATAAAACTCCGTTATGCGCCAGAGAAATTTCACCCGGACGAGGATTTGAACCACCACCAACTAAACCGGGAACGGTAACTGTATGATGGGGCGAACGGAAGGGGCGCTCTGTTACGAGATTGGATGTAAGCGTTCTTGTGACCGACTGTATCTTTGTAGTTTCCACCGCCTCATCAAAGCTCATATCGGGAAGGATTCCGCCAAGGCGTTTTGCCAGCATAGATTTTCCTGCACCGGGAGGGCCTATCATCAATACGTTGTGTCCGCCTGCTGCGGCAATTTCAAGAGCGCGCTTTGCTTTAAGCTGACCTCTAACCTCTGAAAAATCAGGGGCGCAGGAGTGTGAGCTGAGGTCGAAGAGGGAGGAGTCGAACTCCATTTTTTCTATATACCGTTCGCCTTTAATGTGTGCGAGAAGCTCGCGAACGCTGGAGACGCCGTAAACGGAAATTCCATCAACAACAGATGCCTCACCTGCATTTTCCTTGGGAACAAAAATTTCCTTTTTTCCGGAATCTCTGGCAGAGATAGTCATAGGTAAAACACCGCCGATGGCACGAACCTCACCCGAGAGCGAAAGCTCTCCTACAACGCATTTGTCGGAAAAATCGTAGTCATAAGGGATGATGCCATCTGCCTGGTATATGGAAAGCAAAATTGCAAGGTCCAGGGCAGAGCCCATCTTTTTAACATCTGCAGGAGCAAGATTTATCATAATGTCAAGGCTGGGGAATTTTATGCCGGAGTTTTCCGATGCGGACTGAACTCTGTTTTTTGCTTCCTTAACTGCTGCATCGGGCAGACCTACCAGGTCAAACTTCGGCAATCTGTTCCATGCGCTACATTCTACGGTTACTTCAAAACCCTCAATACCTATTACTCCTGAGCTATAAACCTTTGATAGCATAGCGTCCTCCTAAAAATGAATCTTTTAATCATTATAACACTTCACACGCGCATATGTCAAGCATCTTTATCAAGTCTGTGTAGCGGTCTTTTAATGGAATGTTTTTGCTATTGACTTTTCTTGTCATCGAGGGTATAATAGACGTAGAAAAAACGTATGGAGGAAAAACAATGGAGGATCGTTATACCAGAACGGCAAGGCTTCTTGGAGATGAGGGAGTGGAGAAATTGAAAGGCTCTGCGGTCATCGTTTTTGGAGTTGGCGGAGTTGGCGGATATACTGTAGAAGCTCTTGCAAGGGCGGGAGTTGGTCATATTGCAGTGGTGGATGCAGATTCGGTTTCGGAGTCAAATATCAACCGCCAGATCATAGCAACAAGATCGTCTGTAGGTAGAAGAAAGGTGGATGTTATCGAGGAAAGAATTCACGAAATTTCGCCCGATATAATTGTTGAAAAGTTTGACATCTTCTTTGAAAATGACACTAAAAGTAAAATAAAGTTTACAAAATACCAATATATCGTTGATGCGATAGACTCTGTTTCCTCAAAGGTGCTTCTTGTAGAGTGTGCAAAGGAAGCGGACGTTCCCATCATTTCCTCAATGGGTACGGGTAACAAGCTTGACCCCACAGCCTTTCGCGTTTCCGATATTTCAAAGACCAAGGGGTGCCCTCTTGCCAGAGCGGTAAGAACCAGACTTCGCAAGGTGGGAATCAATCATCTTAAGGTGGTATATTCGGAGGAGGAGCCCGCCATAACGTCCGAGAACGGCGAGCGCACACCGCCTGCCAGCGTGTCCTTTGTTCCCGGGGTTGCAGGGCTGATAATTGCAGGCGAGGTTATAAAGGATATTGCTAAAGCCTGAGTTACTAAAACTGAAAAAACAAACGCTTTCGTGGGGCAAATTTTGTCTTATTCGGGGCGTTTTTTGTTTTTAAAATTTTTTGTTGAGTGGTGTAAAAATTATCATAAATCTTAAAGTTAAGGTTAATTTAAGCTACCGGTGCTACTATAAAAATGCGCATGTATTTATTTTTTTAAAAAAAATCGACAAATTGTTCTGTAAAAAGGCAAAAAATCGATTACGAGAGGCGATAGCTATGAAAACAAAAATTACGGAGAAGTCATATAAGGAAGTCCTTGCCATCCCAAAGGAAAAACACCAGAATCCGGTGCGTCCTAACATATTCTTCAGAACTCTTCTTAAGCTGGTTGGTCTTCCTGATCTTATCAAGTCGGGATTTACTTGCAAATATGAAGGAATGGAAAAGCTGGGCAAAAACGAAGCCTGCATCATTCTTATGAATCACTCGGCATTTCTTGATCTGGAAATTCTTACAAGCGTTCTTTACCCAAGACCTATAAATATCGTTGCTTCAACCGATGCTTTCTTCGGCAAGAGCTGGCTTATGCGCCAGATTGGTTGCATACCTACAAAGAAGTACGTTCACGACCTCGGTCTTGTCAGAGACATTGTTCACGCTGTTAAAAAGCAGAATACATCTGTTGCTATCTTCCCCGAGGCGGGATACAGTATGGACGGCGCGGCAACATCTATTGGCGACAGTATGGGTAAGATGCTGAAAATGATCGGAGTACCTCTCGTTATGATTAAGGCAGAGGGCGTTTATCTGCGCGATCCTCTCTACAATAACCTTCAGATCAGAAAGAAGGTTAAAACCTCTGCAACTGTAAAATATCTCCTTTCTCCCGAAGAGATCGCAGAGATGAGCGCAGATGAGATCAACGATATTGTAAAGAAGGAGTTTACCTTTGACTACTTCCAGTGGCAAAAGGATAATAAGATTGTTATTGACGAGCCCTTCCGTGCAGATTATCTCAACCGTGTTCTCTTTAAGTGCCCCCACTGTATGCAGGAGGGTAATATGGAAGGTCGCGGCACACAGCTCAGATGTAAGGATTGCGGTGCTACTTATACGCTTGACGAGCTTGGTTATCTTAAGAACGACGAAGGAGAAACTAAATTCGACCATATACCACACTGGTATGCTTGGCAGCGTGCTGAAATCAAAAAACAGCTTGAGTCAGGCGAATATAATTTAGACATTCCCGTTGACATCTGTTGCTCCAAGGATACTAATAATATGTATCACATCGGTGAGGGACGTCTTATCCACAATCGTGACGGCTTTGTCCTTGATGGTGTAAACGGCGAGCTTCATTATGAGCAAAAGCCACTTAAATCCTACAGCCTTTGTGCTGACTTCTATTTCTATGAGCTTGGCGATATTGTTGTGGTTGGAAATAACGATATGCTCTATTATCTCTTCCCAAAGTGCGAGGGCGACATTGTTGCTAAAATCCGCTTGGCACAGGAGGAGCTTTATAAAATAGTTTCCGAGGAGCATAGACTGAAAAAGGCCGAGCGGGCTGCTGTGGAAAGTTGCGAATAATTGAATACATCTTACATATTGGGCGATCCATTTTTTCGGGTCGCTCTTTTTTTATTGATTATAACTTTCTTTTGCGGTCAAAAATCATATAAAACAGTTTTGGGAGAAGTTTATGGAAAGACTTGTAAAGGCATATGATATAAATACTCGGGTTCTGCGGAAAAAGCTTCGGGTGGAGGATAACTTTGATGTTATTGAGCGCCATCTTAATCTCGGTGGAACGGAGGCGTGCTTTTTCTACATTGACGGCTTTGTGAAGGACGCAGAGATGCTTCGCATAATGCAGTTTTTATTATCGGAGAAAAAGATAGGCAGGGCAGAGGATCTTGAGCGCAGGCTTCCTTACGTTGAGGTTGAGATTGTTGACACTGTTGAAAAGGTAGTTCGTGCCGTGCTTTCGGGACAGAGCGCGCTTTTGTGCGATAGCTTTGGTGCAGAGGCTATACTTTTGGACCTACGAACCTATCCTGCAAGAGATACTGCCGAGCCGGAGAGCGATAGGGTTATGCAGGGCGCCAGAGATGGATTTGTTGAAACTCTGGTTATGAATACTGCTCTGATACGGCGAAGAATAAGAGATCCCGATCTTACAATGGAGCATTTTTCTATAGGAGGGTCCTCGGATACCGATGTGGTGGTATGTTATGTTAAAGGACTGGCGGACGAGAAGGATGTTAAAGAGATCAGAAAACGGATCCAACAGGCGCATCCAAAATCCTTGACACTCGGCTATCAGAGCCTTGCCGA
>JAZUAR010000043.1:0-1909 GCA_045638055.1 Candidatus Avispirillum sp. | reverse complement strand
GGAACGTGAATGTAGAAATCCGCTGCGTCGGATGTCTTTTTTTTAATTCGTATTTATCGGGGGGGACGATATTGGTGTTTCGTAGGGGCTCATGCCCACATCAGCCCGTTACAGACGCAACAATTCGCTGTGAATATCGTTTCGTTCTCGTGCAGATGGGCGGGTCGATCGTAGGAATGGAACATTCCTACCAGCATCGACCCCTACGAATGGACAGTTTCGTCTCCCCGACAAACCCTAATTTATCAGGATATTACGTCTTATCATCCAATTTCATCTTTTCTCTTGATTTTCCGAGGCGTTTATGTTAAAGTATAAAAAGTAACTTGAATTTACAATTTTCGCCCTCGGGCAAGAAAGTGTGATATAATGGCAAAGAAAAGCGCTCCCCTCTTTCGTAAATCCATGAGCGGATACAACAAGGATGACGTAAACAACTACATCCTCTCCCTTAACCGCACTCTTGAGGAAAACAAGAGACAAAACGAAAAGAATCTTTCTGAATATAATCTTCGTGCAGAAGCGGCAGAGGTTCATATCAGCGAGCTTGAAAAGGAGCTTTCCGAGGAGAAAAGCAAAAATGCCCTTCTTGAGGAATGCGCAAAGGAGCTTTCCGAGCTTAAAAAGGTTTCCTCCGAAAAGGACGAGATCATTGCAGACCTTAACCGCATTGTGTCCGACCTTCGCGAAAAGGTTGAAAAATACGAGGCAGAAAGCGACGGTGAAAAGGAAAAGGCTGAGCATTACGACAGTCTTTGCGCAAAGGCAGGCGAGATCCTCGTTATCGCAAGCTCTACAGCCGAGGATATTCTCAACCGTGCTAACACCGAGGCACTCAAGATAGTAGGCGATGCCAACACAAAGAAGGACCTTATGCTCAAGACCTTCAGCAAATCCGTTGATGCAGCGGCAGACGATATTAACTCTTATATCAGATCTGCTGTTGACCGTTGCGTGATCAAGATCAACGAAAGCGTTAAGGAAGTCAGCGAAATGGCAGCAAACGCAGCTCCCGCAGCTGAGGCTCCAAAGAAGCCCAAGACCATCTATATTCACAACGTAGGTAAGTAATGAAGCCCGATTCCGGTATAGCAAAGGACCTCGGGCGCCGCATCAAGGAGCGAAGAAAAAAGCTTGGTATCACCCAGGCGCAGCTCTGCGGAGATTATATGACCCGAAATATGCTCAGCCGAATAGAAACGGGAGATGCAAACCCTTCTCTCGAAACACTTCTCTTTATTTCACAGAAGCTGAAGCTTCCCCCCTCCTTCTTTCTTTGCAGGGATTCAAAAGAAGAGGCTGAGTACACCAAAACAATCCGCATCAAGGATGCAAGAAGAATGCTTGGCACAGGTCAGTACAAAAAGTGCATCGACGTCTGCTCCGAGCTTCCCTCCGATGATGACGAGGTTTCCTTTATCATAGTAAACGCCCAGATAATGTGGGCATTGTCATTTTTTGATAAGGGCGAGCTTGAGGATGCTCTTTTCCATCTTGAAAATGCAGAAACCGCCCTCCATCAGACCGTATATATGTTCAGCGAAATGCTGTCGCAGATAAAATTTCTCCGAAATCTTATAAATGCACTTTCAGCGGGTGAGGTGCCGAAGGTTCAGAGCCTTCCCCGAATGGTGCCCGTCTTCTTTACAAAGGACAGGTTTTTATACGTAACCGCGCTGTCCTCAGGCGGCTTCCCCAAGGAATGCATAAGCGAGCAAAGCATATACAATACACATCTTGAAGCCAGAGAGCTAATGGAGCTGGGCGGATATTCCGAAGCCTGCGAGCTTCTCACAAGAGTTTACACAGACGCCCCCGATGCATACGCAAGATACTTTGCCCTCCTCGACCTTGAGGAATGCTCAAGTAAGCTGGAGGACTTCAAGGCAGCATACGAATATGCACGCCT
>JAZUAR010000042.1:0-4433 GCA_045638055.1 Candidatus Avispirillum sp. | reverse complement strand
AAAACCTGCCCCCGATGTGCAGACAAGGGAAAATACCTTCTGCGCCTCTGGCAGATGGCAAAGCCCTTTCGTAAGTATATCTATATTTCCGTAGTTATCTATTTTATAATTTCGGGAATCAATCTGCTCCTGCCTTACTTTAACAGAATCCTTGTTGATGAATATATCAACTCAGGAAACGTGCCCGAGGTAGGGAAGTACGTCCTTGCCGTTGCCATGATCCTTCTTGTGAACATCGCATCAAGGCTTTTCGGTATGGTGAGAACGTATACTCAGACTATTGCTTCAAATAAGGTGATCGTAAGATTGAGAGAGATAATCTTTGATAAGATCCAGCATCTCTCCCTTGCCCGCGTTTCAAAGCGCACCTCAGGTGAGCTTATGAACAGAGTAACTGAGGATACAGGCGTTATTCAGAGATTTATAACTGATGATATCGGCGCCCTTATCGAGCAGGTGCTTATGCTTCTCGGCGTGGGAATCCTTCTTTTTGCCTATAACTGGAAGCTTGCGCTCCTTATCATTCTGCCCACACCTCTCGTAGTCCTTTCCCACAGACTCATGTGGAGATTCCTGCGCGCACGCTACGGTAAGCAGTGGCAGATGGGTGCAAAGGCAAACACTATCCTCCACGATATTTTCTCAGGTATCCGCGTTGTAAAGGCATTTGGTACTGAGAAGGCCGAGAGAAAAAGATACGATCAGTGCATCGGCGAGGAGAGAGACGTAAGAGCGTCAAACGAAACCTATTTCGCAGTTATCTCCCCCATTACGGGATTCCTTATGGGCGTTGGCGAATTCTTCCTTCTTGCCTTTGTGGGAAATGCAATTCTCGGCGGTGAGATGACCTTCGGTGAAATGCAGCAGTTCTCCTCCTACGTAAGCCTTATCTACGGTCCTCTTCGCTGGATAGCTATGATGCCCAGAAGACTGACAATGACCATGACAAGCGTTGTAAAGGTCTTTGACGTAATCGATGAGGAGTCAGACGTAGCCGATAAGAAGGGTGCGCTGACAAAATCAGTAGAGGGCGAGATCGAGATTCGTGATATGTCCTTTGGCTACGAGAGCGGAAATACTGTTCTTCATAACATCAACCTGACTATTAAGCCCGGTGAGATGATAGGAATCGTCGGCCGCTCGGGAGTTGGTAAATCAACTCTTATCAATCTCATTATGAGAATGTACGACCCCGACTCAGGCTCGATCTCCATCGGCGGCGTCGATATCCGCGACGTAACTCAGGAGTCACTTCGCCGACAGATGGGAGTAGTGCTTCAGGAAACAATGCTGTTTTCGGGAACGCTTTATAACAATATCGCGTATTCAAAGCCCGATGCCACTCCCGAGGAGGTCATCACAGCAGCCCGTCTTGCAGGAGTACATAAGTTTGCAGTAAAGCTTGCAGACGGATATAACACCATCATCGGAGAAAAGGGATATACCCTTTCCGGCGGTGAAAGACAGAGAGTTGCAATTGCCCGAGCCCTCCTTCACGACCCCCGTTTTATCATTCTCGATGAGGCAACAAGCGCCCTCGATACGGAAACGGAGAAGGATATTCAGGATGCTTTGCAGCAGCTTATTGCAGGCAGAACAACGATCGCCATCGCCCACAGACTTTCAACCCTTCGAAATGCAACACGCCTTGTGGTGCTTGATGCAGGCGAGGTTGCTGAGGTGGGCAGCCACGATGAGCTGATGAAGAAGAAGGGAATCTACTTCGAGCTCGTTATGGCACAGCGCCAGATGACGAAAATGAAGAATGAAAAATAAAAAATTATAGTTGAATTCCGCCCTCGGGCGGAATTCTTCTTTTTGGTTCAAATTCGTATTTATCGGGGAGACGAACCTGACCATTCGTAGGGGTTGGTGCCCACATCGACCCGCCCATCTGCACGAGAACGAAACGATATTCACAGCGAATTGTTGCGTCTGTAGCGGGCCGATGTGGGCATCGGCCCCTACGAGATACCAATCACATCTCCCCCACAAACCCGAATTTTAGGATTGGATAAAGGCTCAAAAGGGGACTGTTTAGCTTTTTCTTTACACAATCAAAAAAATATGATAAAATTAAAAAAATCTCTTGACTGTAAATAAGGTTTATACTGTATAAAAGAAGCGGAGGTGATATCATGAAGATAAAAGAGGTAGAACAACTACTGTCTGTATCTCGTTCAAATATACGTTTCTATGAAAAGGAAGGACTTTTGTGCCCGAATAGAGAGAACAATAACTATCGCGACTACAGCGAAGAGGATGTTGCTTGCCTTCGCAAAATACTGGTTCTCAGAAAGCTTGGATTTTCCGTTGAGGAGATAGGAGCAATGCAAAAAGGAGAGCTTTCTCTACCAGATGCGGCACTTGAAAACATCAAGCGTCTTGAAAAAGAGATAGAGGCACTCAAGGGTGCAATAGAGATAACAAGGGCAATATCAAAGGAAAATACCTCCTACGATGAAATGGACGGAGAAAAGCTTTGGGATGATATCGATCGCCGTGAAAGTGCAGGACAGAAATTTAAGGATATCGTAAGGGATTTTCTTTCCTTTGAGCTTCAGCATTTTGATAATATGTGGAAATTCGTATTTTTATACGATTTCAAAAAAGACCGAAAAAAGCACGGGGTACCGATTGCAATAGCAATCCTTTTTGTTTTGTGTATTCTGCGAGGTATAGGCAGAGTTCTGTTTTGGGACGGTACTTTCTGGGAAGGATTTTTGTATCCTTTCTTCATTTTTGGTGTCGGCACGCTTATACTTCTGCCCCTGTATATTCTCGGACGTTTTTCTCCTAAGGCGGCAGGGGTTGTTGGGACTATACTTGTGTGGATGGGCATTGTTTTTTTAGCTTTACTCGCGCTTTTAATAATTGTATTACTTATTACGTATCCGTTTAGATAATAATTTGATTGCTGCGTTTTTCTTTTCTACTGTTTCCGTTGACAATTTGGCTTTACTGTGGTAAAATATTTTGTAACTCACAAAAAAGGCGGTGGTTTCTTTGAAAAGAGAACTTATTTCCGATATTTATAAATCTCCCGAGAGCTACGACGGAAAGCAGATAACCGTTGCAGGCTGGGCACGCTCTATCCGTGCATCCAACGAGTTTGGCTTTGCCGATCTTAACGACGGTAGCTATTTCTCCTCTCTCCAGGTAGTTCTTGAAAATCAGAAGCTTTCTAATTATTCCGAGGTAACAGCCCTCAACGTTGGCGCAGCTATCGTTGTAAAGGGTACCCTTGTCCTCACTCCCGAGGCAAAGCAGCCCTTCGAGCTTAAGGCAGAAGAGGTTGAGATCGAGGGCACATCCACTCCCGATTATCCCCTTCAGAAGAAGCGTCACACAGTTGAGTACCTTCGCGAGATCGCATATCTCCGTCCCAGAACAAACCTCTTCTCCGCAGTATTCAGAGTAAGAAGCGAAACAGCATATGCTATTCACTCCTTCTTCCACGAGAGAGGCTTCGTATACGTTCACACACCTCTTGTAACAGGTAGTGACTGCGAGGGCGCAGGCGAGATGTTCAAGGTAACAACTCTTGATCTTGACAATCCCCCCAGAAACGAGGATGGCTCCATCGACTGGACTCAGGACTTCTTCAAGAAGCCCACAAGCCTCACAGTTTCCGGTCAGCTTCAGGGCGAGACATTCGCGCAGGCATTCGGTAATATCTACACATTCGGCCCCACATTCCGCGCTGAGAACTCCTTCACAGCACGTCATGCGGCTGAGTTCTGGATGATCGAGCCCGAGATCGCATTTGCAGACCTCAAGGACAACATGCAGCTCGCATGGGATATGATCATCTATATCATCCGCCACGTTCTTAAGACATGTAAGGCAGAGCTCAACTTCTTCAACAGCTTTGTTGATAAGGGTCTTCTTGAGCGTCTTACAAAGCTTGCTGACAGCGAGTATAAGACAGTAACCTACACAGAGGCAATCGAGCTTCTCGAAAAGAGCGGCGAGGACTTCAAGTATCCCGTAAGCTGGGGATGCGACCTCCAGACAGAGCACGAGAGATACCTCACAGAAAAGGTGTTCACCGCTCCCGTATTCGTAACAGACTATCCCAAGGAGATCAAGGCGTTCTATATGCGTCTTAACGACGACGGCAAGCGTGTTGCTGCTATGCACCTCCTTGTTCCCGGGGTTGGCGAGATCATCGGCGGTAGCCAGAGAGAGGAGCGTCTGGACGTGCTTCTCGACAGAATGGCACAGTGCGGTCTTGAGGAGAAGGACTACTGGTGGTACGTAAACCTCCGTCGTTACGGCTCCACAAAGCATGCAGGCTACGGTCTCGGCTTCGAGAGAATCATTATGTACCTCACAGGTGTATCTAACATCCGTGACGTAATCCCCTATCCCAGAACAACAGGCTCTGCGGAGTTCTAATCTAATAAAAAAAGCACCCTTCGGGGTGCTTT
>JAZUAR010000041.1:0-8864 GCA_045638055.1 Candidatus Avispirillum sp. | reverse complement strand
GCCCGCCCATCTGCACGAGAACGAAACGATATTCACAGCGAATTGTTACGTCTGTAACGGGCCGATCGTAGGAATGGAACATTCCTACCAGCATCGGCCCCTACGGATAACCAGTCACGCCTCCCCCATAAACCCGAATTTGAAATGTTCTATCTTATAATAAATATAATCTTGACAATCAAAATTTTCTATGCTAAAATGGGAGTCTAAAGGCTATGAAGAAAAAGAGTAGGCTGCAGGGGCTGTCAAAGAGAGCGGCGATGGTGGGATGCCGTACGGTACAGCAGCTGAAGGTAGTTTCGGAGCCGCTTTGGTGAACGGGGGCAACCCTCATTAGCTTTTGCCGTATTCCCGCGTTAAGGGAAAAGGAAATGTTAGTTTCCGTAGAGTGCGCCTTACAGGCGAATTCAGGTGGTACCGCGCTTTTGCGTCCTGTTTTTGCAGGGCGTTTTTTTATTTGAAAACTATCGAAAGGACTATATAAAATGAAAAAGGAACTTACAAAAACCTATGATCCTGCCTCCTTTGAGGACAGAATCTATGCTTCCTGGTGCGAAGCAGGTCATTTCACTCCCGAAATAGACAAAACAAAGCCCCACTATTCTATCGTTATTCCCCCTCCAAACATCACAGGTCAGCTCCACATGGGCCACGCTCTTGACAACACTCTTCAGGATATCCTTATCCGCTACAAGAGAATGAGCGGCTTCTCCACTCTCTGGCTTCCCGGTACAGACCACGCATCTATCGCAACTGAGGCGAAGATCGTTGAGGCTATGAGAAAGGAAGGCATCACAAAGGACGATATCGGACGTGACGGCTTCCTCGAGCGCGCTTGGGACTGGAAAAAGCAGTACGGCGGCAGAATCATCGAGCAGCTCAAGAAGCTCGGCTCCTCCTGCGACTGGACACGTGAGCGCTTCACTCTCGACGAGGGCTGCTCCGAGGCTGTTCAGACAGTATTTATGAAGCTCTACGACAAGGGCCTTATCTACCGCGGTAACCGTATGGTTAACTGGTGTCCCACTTGTATGACATCCATCTCCGATGCAGAGGTTGAATACGAGGACAAGCCCGGCAACTTCTATCATCTCCTCTACCCCGTTAAGGAAACAGGCGAGATGCTTGAGCTTGCAACAACACGTCCCGAGACAATGCTGGGCGATACTGCAGTTGCTATCAATGCACATGACCCCCGCTATGCGCACCTCCACGGCTGCCACGTGATCCTCCCCCTTATCAACAAGGAGATCCCCATCGTTTGCGACGAGCACGCAGACATGACAAAGGGTACAGGTGTTGTTAAGATCACTCCCGCACACGACCCCAACGACTACGAGGGTGGTCAGAGACACGATCTTCCCTTCGTTCGTTGCTTCACATACGACGGCAAGATGACAGGCGCTGCCGACAAGGAAGCGGCTGACAAGCTCTTTGCAAACGGCACAGCAGCAGTTGGCGAGCCCGAGGTTCTCGACTGCGGCAAGTATGCAGGCATGACAACAGTTGAAGCAAGAAAGGCTATTCTTGCAGACCTCGAGGCAGGCGGCTACCTCAAGGAGGTTGAGCCCCTCGCTCACAACGTTGGTACCTGCTACCGTTGCCATCAGGTTATCGAGCCCATGGTTTCCAAGCAGTGGTTCGTTAAGATGGAGCCCCTTGCAGGCCCTGCGATCGACGCAGTTCGCACAGGCGAGATCAAGTTCGTTCCCGAGAGATTCGAGAAGAACTACTTCCACTGGATGGAAAACATCCGCGACTGGTGTATCTCCCGTCAGCTCTGGTGGGGTCACAGAATCCCCGCATACTACTGCGACAACGAAGCTTGCGGTGACACTGTTGTATCTCTCGATGCTCCCTGCAAGTGCCCCAAGTGCGGTGCTGCAATGACTCAGGACCCCGACACACTTGACACATGGTTCTCCTCTGCTCTCTGGCCCTTCTCCACAATGGGCTGGCCTCACACAACAGAGGATCTTGAATACTTCTATCCCACAAACACTCTCGTTACAGGCTACGACATCATCACATTCTGGGTTTCCAGAATGATCTTCTCCGCTCTCGAGTACACAGGCAAGGCTCCCTTCGACACCGTTCTTATCCACGGTCTCGTTCGTGATGCACAGGGCAGAAAGATGTCCAAGTCTCTCGGTAACGGTATCGATCCCCTTGAGATCATCGATCAGTACGGCGCTGATGCTCTCCGCTTTGCTCTTGCAACAGGTAACAGCCCCGGAAACGATATGAGATTCTCCGATGAGAAGATCGAGGCAGCAAGAAACTTTGCAAACAAGCTCTGGAACGCTGCAAGATTCGTTATGATGAACCTCGATATCGACGAGATCAAGCTCCCCGACGCAGCTGACCTTGCTCCCGAGGACAAGTGGATCCTTTCTGCATTCAATGCAGCAGCTCAGAATGTAAACTACAACCTTGAGAAGTTTGAGATCGGCATCGCTCTCTCTACTCTCTACGACTTTATCTGGGACGTATACTGCGACTGGTATATCGAGCTCACAAAGCCCTCCCTCAACGGTACAGACGAGAAGAGAAAGAACGTTGCTCAGAACGTTCTCGCATGGGTTCTCCGCGAGACTCTCAAGATGCTCCATCCCTTCATGCCCTTCATCACTGAGGAGATCTACTCCGGTCTTCCCGGCACTGAGGAAAGCATCATGATCCAGGCATTCCCTGTAGCTTGCGACTGCCTTGATTTCGCAGAAAAAGCTCAGATGGACAAGGTTATCGACGCTATCCGCGCTATCCGTACCAGAAGAGCTGAGATGAACGTTCCTCCCTCCCGTAAGGCTAAGGTTTACATCGTATCCAAGGATGCAGAGGCATTCGGCCCCTACTGCTATCCCTTCTTCGAAAAGCTTGCAAGCGCTTCCGAGGTTGAGCTTGTAGGCGAGTACACCGAGGAGGGTGCTGTTCAGATCATCACAGACTCTGCCGCAATCTACATCCCCATGGCAGATATGGTTGATTTTGAAGCTGAAAGAGCAAGACTTTCCGCTGACCTCAAGAAGCTTGAGGCTGAGATCAAGAGAGCTGAGGGCAAGCTTTCCAACGAAAGCTTCGTTGCAAAGGCTCCCGAGGCAGTAGTTGCTCAGGAAAAGGAAAAGCTCGAAAAGTACAAGGCTCAGAAGGCAGGCGTCGAGGAAGCCCTCGCCGCTATCGCAGGTAAGTAAGGAAACGGTCGCTTTTTTGTAAAAAAGCTCCGCAAAAAACTTCAAAAAAGAGTATAAATAAAAGCTATGCGAATGCATCCAATGGTGTTCGCATAGCTTTTTTGCTTTCCCCGGCTGACGTCTTCCCCTCTTTTTTTATAATATCACTCTTTTTCTTTTTTCTCTCCCCCCATTCGGGAGGGGGGAGCAGCATTATTATCATTATTATTATCATTTTTATTTTTATTCTTATTATTATTTTTATTATTATTAAGGTTTCTAAAAAAACCATAAGGTTTTTAAAATAACCTTATGGTTTTTAATTAAGCTTTTCGGTTGTGAGATAAACCCAAATTTGAATATACCGATAAAACAAAATGGCTACGGGAAAACCCATAGCCATTTTCTTTTTAAAGTTTTTTGAAGTGCAGAAACTTTTTTACAAAAAAGTTTTTGCATCCCAATCTCTTACGCGTTGAACAGCGCCTTGATGTCCTCGTACTCGCTATATGCGCGGTCCCATGTCCAGTGGTTCATACCCTCGTACTCGCGGTATGTGATCTTTTCGCCGCCTGCGTCCTTGATCGCCTTAACAACGTTCTGTGTGCCGAAGCAAGGAACAACGTCATCAGCGGAGCCGTGGTATGTAAAGATAGTCTTTTCCTTGAAAATATCAGCCTTTGTAAGGTCTGCGCCGCCGCAGCAGATGAAGCCGCCAACAAAGAGGTCACCGTGGCGTGCAAGAGCATCCCAGGAGCCGTAGCCGCCCATGGAGATACCCATTACGAATACCTTTTTCTCGTCAACAGGGTAGTTTGCGATAGTATCGCGAACGATCTGAACCGCACCTGCAAGATAGGGAGTTTCCTCTCTCTCGTCCACAAGATAGTTTCCAACGTTCCAGGGGGTATCTACCCAAAGCTTCTCAAGGGGTACCTGAGGAGCGATGATGAATGCATCGTGGAGGGGGCTTTCGGGATCGCCGAGAGCAGTTCCTATGCCGATAGCAAGCTGATCGAGGTTATCGTCACCGCGCTCGCCTGCGCCGTGGAGGAAAAGAACTACGGGATACTTCTTTGCTTCGTCATAATTTTCGGGCATATGGAAAAGATAGCCTCTTTCCTCTTCTCCGAAAAATGCTTTTCTTGCTTCAAACGTTTCTCTGAACATAATTAACTCCTTAATTGCTTAATTAAAAGAATAATACTCCGCAAAGACTGCCCATCAGTATACCGAAGAACAAAAGCAATGCGATAAATGTTATATTTTCAAGTTTATTTTTATTTGTGCGCAAAAGAATCAAGAGTCCGCTGCCCGCGCCCGTCATAAGACCGGAAAGCATCATGGGGGCGGAAACTATGCCGTCTATCCAAAACTCTGTGAGAGCAACGGAAACGGCGCAGTTGGGGATAAGCCCGAGGAATCCCGTGATTATACATCCGAGAACAGGCATCCTTGCAAGGAATTCTGCAATCTGCTCCTGATCCACAAAATGCATCAGAACGTTCAGCAAAAGAGAAATTGCAAAAACGAAAGCAAATATCCTGAGAGTTCGGACAAGGCTTGAGGAAAAGAGATTGCCCTTCGCAGCGCAGAACGCATCCTCGCAGCCGCACTCCATAGCATCGTCTATAATTTCCTCAGTATCTCTTTCTTCCTCGCTCTCCTTTTTCTCTTCTCTCAGCTCCATTATCTTATAATAAAGCCTTGCGATTCCGTCAACCAAGAAGCCGCAGACAATAGCGCTTCCCACCTTGACGGCAAGAATCTTGAAAATCGTGAGTACGTCAACTCTGTTTGCAACCATTACGGCGATCATTTCATCGCTTGTTGAAAGATATACCGCAAGGAGAGTACCCGTAGTGAGTAACCCCGCACCGAAAAGGTTTGAGGATGCGGCGGAAAATCCGCAGGAAGGGAGTGCGCCCAGAAGTCCTCCCGCTAGGGGGCCTATCTTGTCGGCGGCAAGAATGACAGAGACCATTTTTCTTCCCGCTCCGCGCTCAAGCATTCCGATAAACAGAAATGCACAGAACATGAAGGGAAGGATCAGTGCCGTTTCCTGAATGGTATGCCACAGCACCTCAAGGAAATTGAATCCCTCTTCGGCGTGTGCATGTATATGACCTATAATATGCATCAATTATTACCTTATCTTTTAAACTGATACGATTATAACTCAAACTCCCTTTGGTGTCAAGGGTTATCATTTTTCCAGGGTTATCCCTGCTCCTCAGTTTATCACCTTATACAGCATATCAGCCAGAGCGAGGAATCCCCAGCCTGTGACAAATACCAGCACGCTACCTACTGCCGTTACAATTGCATTTTCCATTCTTTCACTCATAATATACCTCTTTTCTGCACTGACGTGCTCTTTTTTATGAGCTTATTATAAGAGAAAGTATGTACCATTAACGGGGCTATCTGTATATTTTCATCTGCACTTAGTCCCTTTTTTGGTACAAAGGTATTTACAAACAAAAAATATTGTGATACACTTTTAGCATAAAGAAAAAGAGAGGACGGGACAGGCTTTGGCAAAGAAATTTGACGAAAAACTGAAGATATTTCATATACTCCGCATCCTTATGGAGGAGACGGACGAGGAGCATCGCATCTTCGTTCCCGAGATCATCCGAAAGCTTGAGGAGATCGGCATCAAGGCTGAGAGAAAATCCGTTTATCGCGATCTGGACACCCTTTCAACCTACGGCTACGATATCAGCCACGACAGAACGGGCTGTGCCCTTCTGAGCCGCGATTTTCGCTTGGCGGAGCTTAAGCTCCTTGTTGACGCGGTGCAGGCTTCCCGCTTTATTACGGGAGACGGCCGCAAGGAGCTTCTCGGAAAGCTTGCAAGGCTCACAAGCCGCCATCAGGCAAAGCTTCTCAACAGAGCTGTCCGCACAGACGAGGGCGACCGCGCGCAGAACAAATCCATTCTTGTAAACATCGACTGGATCCACTCTGCCATGGCAGACAACAAAAAGATATCATTCCAGTATTTTGACTGGACTCCCAAGAAAGAGCAGCAGCTCCGCCACGAGGGAAAGCGCTACGAGATGAGCCCCTGGACTCTCCTCTGGAGCAACGAAAACTATTATATGCTGGCATATGACGAAAAGCTTGACGCCATTCGTCATTTCCGCGTTGATAAGATGAAGAATATCCGCAAGCTGGACCTTGTCCGCGAAGGATACGACATCTACTCCCGCTTTGATTTTTCCAAATATTCCTCAAAGCTTTTCGGAATGTTCTCGGGAGAGGAATGCTCCGTTACCCTGAAATGCGAAAACTCCGTTGCAGGCTCGATAATCGACAGATTCGGCACTACCATCACTATTTTCCCCCAGAACGACGGATATTTCTCCTGCACTGTGCCCGTTATCGTTTCCCAAAACTTCTATTCATGGGTGCTTCAGTTCGGAAAGCGCATTGAAATTACCGCCCCCGCAGACATTCGCGACGGCATGAAAAACCTCCTTACGGGAGCATTGGAGCTTTACAAATGAAAATTACAACTCTTTGTTATATCACCTGCGGCGAGCGCACCCTGATGCTCCACCGCAACAAAAAGGAAAATGACGAAAACGCCGGCAAATGGGTGGGCATCGGCGGAAAATTCGAGGAGGGGGAATCCCCCGAGGATTGCCTTGTCCGCGAGGTCTTCGAGGAAACGGGAATAAAGCTCGAAAGCTACCGCTTTCGCGGCATAGTCACCTTCGTTTCCGACAAATGGGGCACGGAATATATGTGCCTTTTCACAGCAACGGTGCCTGGGGAGACCCTTGTTGATTGCACGGAGGGCGACCTTCAATGGGTTGAAAACGAAAGGCTTGACACTCTTCCCATGTGGGAGGGCGACCGTGTTTTCTTCGACCTTATTAAAAACGATCACCCTTTTTTCTCACTCAAGCTCACCTACGAGGGCGACAACCTCGTTAGTGCTGTTCTCGATGGTAATGAAGTTTAACGCAAAGCAAAAGGCCAGGTGTCTTCACCTGGCCTGTTTTCTTATGTTCTCTTTTTGGAGTTTCTTTGCTACTTTCTTTTCAAAGAAAGTAGCGTAACCCCTTTACTTATTCACAACGTTAACGTCCATTTTGTTGTAAGGAATCTCGATTCCCTCACGGTCGAATGCCTTTTTAACGTTTTCGTTCATTGCGAATGCTATTGTCCAGTAGTCCTCTGCATTACACCAGATACGGATGCGGTATCTGATAGCGCTTGCATCGTGGGAAACAACCATGATCTCGATAGGTCTGATATCCTCTCTCTTAAGCGCCTCGGGAATCGCCTTTGCGGTCTCCATAATAACTGCTTTTACCTTATCGATATCGCACTCATATGCTGCTGTATATTCAAGATCAACTCGGCGGGTCTTTTCTGCGGAGTAATTGATGAGAGTCTGGCTTGTGAGTACGCTGTTGGGGATCACGATCTTTTTGTTATCTGTTGTTGCAAGAGTTGTATGGAAGATGCCGATGGAATCAACAGTTCCCATATAACCTGCGTTTTCGATAAAATCGTCAAGAGAAAAGGGGCGGAAAATAAGGATCATAATTCCGCTTGCGATGTTGGAAAGACCGCCCTGAAGTGCAAGACCGATAGCAACACCGGCACTGGCAACGAGTGCAACCATGCTTGACATGGGCACACCGAGATATGCCGCAACAGTGATGAGAATAATTGCCTTGAGAGCGATGCTTGCAAAGCTGAGGATAAAGCTGTTGACAGACTTATCCATTTTTGACGTAAGCTTTGCTTTTCTGATCTTTCTGACTAAGGAATTAACAACCTTGAAGCCTACGAAAATGATGATCAGGGAAAGCAAAAGCTTTGCTCCTGCGCTTGCGAAGAATTTTACAATTGCATCCATATTGTCTTCGCTGAAAATCTTGTTAATAATGTCTTTCATTTTTATCTCCTTTTTTGTTTTTTATATATCGTTAAAGGAAAGCTGACAGCTCTCCTCGCCCGTTGCTACGTTTAAAACTCTGAGGCCCTTCTCCACTGCATATTTATACGTATATGCAGTTCCGCCCCTTTTGCTTGTGAGATAAGCAATGCACACCGAGGAATTGTCTGCCATCCATCGGTTTCGCTCGTGCATGCAGCCGTCGGTATAGAAGGTCTGCATATATTCCACGATATCTGCCTTGCCGAGGATCTCCTTGTATTTTCCGAGAGAAGCCAGGTTGTTCCATTTCATTGTCTGGTCGCGGCATGGGAGGGCAAGGACAAGCTTGATGTGCGGGAATCTTTCCCTAAAGGAAATGACACACTCTGCGGCATAGGTGTCAAACCCCACAGCGCCTCCGCAGATAAAATGATCGTATCCCGCGAGGATAAATCTGCAAACGGCAGAATAAAGATCGGACATCATCTCCTTTTTCTTTTCCTCTGCTATTTTCCTGTGTCCCGTGAAAAACACGGTCTTTTCCTTTTCCATCTGCACACCTCCCTTAGTACTATATTTTACCGCACCCGCCGTGCATTGTCAAGAAAAAGCAATACAGATTCACTTTCATAGCTTTTTATCAAATTAGGATTTATCGGGGAATTTGAATTTTGGCGAACATCCCCTCCGCGCGTCATCCTGAGCGAAGTAAAACACCACAGTGCGGTGTTTTACGAAGTCGAACCATCCCTTAGGATGGTGCCGAAGGCAGGATCTCGCGGATAGCTGAA
>JAZUAR010000040.1:0-9720 GCA_045638055.1 Candidatus Avispirillum sp. | reverse complement strand
AGGGGTTGTGGTGTCAGCGGTAGTATCGTTGCCGCCAAGAGCATTGGGAGAGCAGGAAGCGAGAGTCGCTACCATTGCAAGGAGAAGAATGACAGAAATAATCTTTTTCATGGTTTTTACTCCTTTCAGTTTCCGATTTTGTGTGTGCTGAGCTTAAAGTTAAGGTTTTTAAGGTCGTTTGTTGTTGTAAGGGTCTCCATGTTGTAGAGGAGGAGGAGCTTCTCTGCTCCAAGCTCCTTGCAGATGGAGATAGTGTCGGGCACGCTTGTTCTAAGGTCTATAAGAACAAGATTATAGTGGCGGGCAAGGAAGGGAGCAAGGCTATCCGCAAAGGAATCGCGGAGAAGCACGAGAGTTTCGCGCTCAGCACCCTCCATTGTAATTTCAACGTAGCTGTTGTTGTTTCCGCCGACGAAGGAAGCATACTTATCCTTCTTTTCAAGCATCTCGCGAACGTAAACTGTTTCGAAAACGTCATACTTTGCGCCGTTTTCCTCGATCTTTTCAGAATTTTTGTAATCGTAGGAGGAGTTCTTGATGCGAAGAGTGAGCTTTTCGTCTCCCTCCCAGCGGAAGTATTCGATAGTGTCGCCCTCAGTCCATTTTACGCCTGCGCTTGACCATGTAGTACCGAAGAATTCCTCGGTTGCAGTCTCGATCTCGAAATCGGAAAGCTCGTAGGGAGTGATGCCCATTTCCTTTGCGATCTCGCAGTAAGCATAGTATGCCCCGAGGCTGGTCCAGTGGTGGTCGGTCTTATAATAAAGGCCGTCTGCATCAGCTGACATGAGAGCCTCGCGGAGATTTACGTAGTCAACGCCGCTTTCCTTACAATTCTTATCAAGAATCTCAAAGATGCGGTCGGAATAATAGGTGCCGTAGAGTGCGGGAAGCTTATCCTTGAGAACGTCCATCTTTCTGCCTGCAAAGGCTGCGGTGCAGTCGATGCCGTTCTGCTCTGCAACGGCAATAAACTTGCCTGCATTTGCAATATTCTGAGAGAGTGTTCCCTCGTCGGGATAGTCGCTTCTTGCTATAAGATAGCCGTCGGCGCCGATAATAACGTCATTGTTCTGGCCCTTGAGCTGTACTGCCTCGGAAAGGCTCTTAACTCCGATAAAGAAGTTACGGCAGGGGAACTGGTCTGCCATATAGGTGCCGAAATCTGCGGTGAAATCACCGTGGAGGAAGCTTTCCTCGGAAAACTCGGGGAAGGACTGGAGATTTCTGTTCTCCTCCTCGGAGAAATCGCGGTCGGGAACTATCCAGAAGCCGATGGCGAAAAAGGCAATAAAGCCTATAAACAAAACTGAGAGGAGAATATTTTCAAATCGGCTTTCCTTGCTCTTTGAAAGCTCCAGCTCAAGATATTCCGCCGCAACGTCGTCGGCAGATTTGAATTTTTCTTTAGCCATAATATTTCTCCTTTCTTAGAATCTGAAGTAGAGGAAGGGGTTGTATGAGGAATCTACAAGATATGCTGTGCATACTATCATAGTTGCAAGACAGCCTACGGCGATGATGGTGCGGCTCACCTTGCCGAGGGAGTAGAACTTGTAGAAGAGAGTTTTGGGAAGGGGAGTGGATGCGATACCGAGGATGATAAGGAAGGGGATGGAGCGAACAAGGTCAAATGTTGCTCCCGCCTCCGTAAATCCGACGGTTCCCACACCGAACATATATCCGAGATGCTTCACGCCTGCTGCCATATCCTCAAATACGAAGAGGTGCCAACCGAAGAGAACGAGGATAAGGGTGTAGATATGGGAAACTACGGCGGGGAGCTTCTTGAGAAGCTTCAAAAGGAATGTTTTCTCAATAAGAAGAAGGATGCAGTAGTAAACGCCCCAGAGAACGTAGTTCCAAGAAGCACCGTGCCAGAGGCCTGTGAGAAGCCATACTGCAATGATGTTGCGGTACATCTTCCATTTTGCACCGCGGTTTCCGCCAAGGGGGATATATACGTATTCACGGAACCACGTGCCCATGGAGATATGCCAGCGGCGCCAGAATTCCGTAACACTCTTTGATATGTAGGGGTAGAAGAAGTTTTCCTTGAAGGTGAAGCCCATCATCTTTCCGAGACCGATAGCCATATCGGAGTATCCGGAGAAGTCGAAATAAAGCTGGAAGGAGTAGAAGATGATGCCCAGCCATGCGCCTGCAATGGTTGCATCAGTTTCAGTACCTGCGCGGAATGCATCCCAAAGCTCACCTGCACAGTTTGCAAGCAGGATCTTCTTTGCAAAGCCGCAAACGAAGGTGCGGATACCGGAGGCAAACATATCGATGTTGTGAGGTCTCTTTCTGAGCTGATCGTCAACGTCCTGATAACGTACGATAGGGCCTGCGATAAGCTGAGGGAAGAGGGTAACGTAAGCACCGAAGGATGCGATATTCTTCTGCACCTTTGCAGTACCCATGTAGATATCAAGGGTATAGGACATTGTCTGGAAGGTGTAGAAGGAGATACCGATGGGAAGCTCAATATTTGAGAGGGTGGGTATCTTCTGTAAGAAATCCAGAGGAATGAGCTGGAGGTTTTCGATGATAAATGTGTAATACTTGAAGAAACAGAGAATGGAAAGATTGCCGATAACGCTTATCAGCATAAATATTTTTGCTTTTTTCCTGTTTGTCTCCCTGTATTTGCCAACGAAATATCCGCATGTGTAGTCCAATACGATGGAAAACAGCATGATGAAGATATAAACGGGCTCGCCCCAGCCGTAGAAGGCAAGGCTGACAATTAAAAGAACGAAATTCCTGAGGAAATTGGGCACTAAAAAGTAAATGAGTATGGATGCCGCAAAATAGAGGAACAGGAATTCAAGAGATGAGAAAACCATAGCTACTCCTTTAGGGTTTGATTATCGAAATTTTACCAATTACCATTATACCACAAATTTTCAAAAAATAAAGAGGTATTTGTTTATTGGAGCTTTTTTAACACAGATTTAAAACATACACCCGCCCCCAGTGTTAGATAAATCGGAGGTTGAAGGGGGGAGGAAAGGCTCAGAAATACTGCCTCCCCTTCTCAGCTTGCTGTGAAGGGGAGGGGGACCGCTTGCGGTGGAAGGGTTGCCACATCAGCACGAGAACCAAACTTTATTATTTCGTGTCCTGTTAAATGACAGTTCAACTATAACTATCAGATAGCTCTCGTGCAGATAAGACACCCCTTCCGTCATCGGTGCCGAAATAATCAAAAATTCTACATTCATCTTGCACCGATGTCACCTCCCCCTCACAGCCGCAAACGTCTGAGAGGTGGAGGCTTTTGTTTAATACAACATTCGCTACACCAATTCAGTTTTTTCTTCAATCTCAGATTTGTTTCCCTTTTTAAAGTTTTTTGAAGGTGCGGAAACTTTTTCTCAAAAAAGTTTCTGCGTAGTGCCTTTCTCCTTGAATCCCTTGAAATCAAGGAGAGAAGATGGTATCATAAGTATATATAACCTTTTGGAGCTAATATGAAATACGATAACCTTTCCCGCTCGCTTATCGAGCGGATGGAATATGATAAAATGACGGGCAGGATTCCCCGTGTTGCCTTTGACGAGAGGGAGGCTCTGCGCCGCAACCCCGATAAGGACAAGCCCAACGCCTTTCGAGGAGCATTTGTCCGCGACGTGGATAAGATACTTCATTCCGCATATTACAGCCGTTTTGCGGATAAAACTCAGGTTTTCTCCTTTTACAAAAACGACGATATTTCCCGCCGCGCTCTCCACGTGCAGCTGGTTTCCCGAATTGCCCGTACTATCGGGAGCGCCCTTTGTCTGAATCTTGATCTTATCGAGGCTATCGCCCTCGGTCACGATATGGGCCACACCCCCTTCGGCCACGCGGGAGAGAAGTATCTTGACGAGATATATTTTGAAAAATGCGGTCGCCATTTTTCTCACAATATCCATTCAGCAAGAGTTCTTGACGGGATCTATCCCTATAACCTGACCTTGCAGGCGCTCAGCGGTATCGTTTCCCATAACGGAGAAATGGAGTGTGAGATATACCGTCCCCGCCCCCTTTCATCCTTTGAGGAGTTTGACCGTCAGATCGAGGGATGCTATCTTGATATAGAAAATAATAAATCCCTTATGCCCTCCACCCTTGAGGGCTGCGTTGTGCGAATCTGCGATATTATCGCCTATCTCGGCAAGGACAGACAGGATGCTAAAAAGGCAGGACTTCTCGGAAACGAGGAGGAGGTCTTTGATATGGGCGTCATCGGCAGATATAATGCTGAGATAATCAACAATCTCAGCGTCAATATTATCGAGCACAGCTACGGAAAGCCTTATATCAAGATGAGCCCCGAGTATTTCGAGGCGCTGAAATGGGCAAAGAGATCAAACTATGAAAAGATATATCTCACCCCCGAGGTGGCGGACCCGCAGGCAAAGGTGATAAAGCCTATGTTCATCCGCCTCTACGACCGTCTTGAGAAGGACTTAAAGGAGGGAAACAAGTCATCTCCCATCTACAAGCACCATATAGACCCTATCAGCCAGTCTTTCTATAAAAGAGCGCGCCCCTACTGCGAGGAGGACATCCATACCATAATCACCGACTATATGGCATCAATGACCGACGATTATTTCGTCGACCTCCACGCCTACCTTTTCCCCGGCGAAAAGACCATCGATTACGTAGGATATTTTGAATAAGAAAAGCCCTGACGAAACCGTCAGGGCTTTTTTATAGCTTTGTCTGATCACACTATCCACTTTTTCAGAACGGGGATATGTGAAATGATGAAATAAATTCCAAGACTGATAACCAGCATGATAGCAGTTACCATAGGCACGGAAACGATAGCGGGAATGGAAAGGGTATTGACAGTCAGCTTGAGATCGCTCATCTCGTAAAGAATGAACATATGAACGAGATAGATGCAGAAGGAAGCCTTTGAAAGATATCCGGTGATACTCGCAAGAATCTTGCCTATTTTTCCCTCTGCGCAGTGGCACAGTCCGTAGATTCCAACGCCGAGGAAGAACACACCAAGGGTCATTCCGTCAATAAAGGTGGTATAAAGGCTGCCGTTTTTGATGGACATAAAAACGGTCATGCCGTAAACGAGACCGAAGCCGCCCACCGCAGAAATAAGGGAGGGGAGAAGCTTTAAGGGATACTTTTTAAGATAGTGACCAAGCATAAAGTAGCCGATGGCGTTATATGCAAGATTAAGCTTCCACTGGAGAGGGATTCCGGAAATGAGGCTGAAGGGCCAGAAGCCGATGACGGTAGGATAAACTACGCCGAGGGCAAACCAAACGATAAGAGCATAGCGGAAGGTGCTCTTATCCGCATTCTTTACAAACACTCTCAAAACAGGAAGAAGCACGTAAATAAGAAGAGTTATGTGTATGTAATAAAGATGGGATTCCTGCTTGAAGAACAGCACGTTTTTGAAGTCGCTGATGAGGTTTGCTATTGTGAAATTATTCGTTTCAACCAGGTTATATACCTTGTACATGGTTGCCCAGAATACCATAGCAACAACAAGACGGAGAATGCTCTTTGAAAACAGCTTTTTCAGAGGGAGATCCTTGTCTGTATTCAGAAACAGCGCTCCGCTGCACATAAGAAAAAGGGGTACGCTGGCTCTTGTGAGGCAGCCGTAAAAGTTGCCGGAGAGCCAGTTGAAGGAGCCGATGGGGTATGCGTTTGCGCCTGTGCTTGCGTGGATAAACAGCACTCCGAGAATCGCAATAGTCTTGATAAGATCGATAACAAGGTCTCGCTTTTGTGTGCGTACAGGCTTTGCTTCGCAATTTGTTCTGTTAGACATATGACCTCCTGCTTGTTTTATAAGTTGATGATAACATATAAGGGAGATTTAGTCAAGTGATTGAGGTTTTTGGGCAAAGATTTACAAATATGTGTTGCAATGATATAAAATATAAGGTATAATAAATCATTAATGTCCTTTGGAGGAAAAAGCAAATGATAAATAACGTAATTGAGCTTCTCAAGGAATACGACCCCGAGGTGGGCGCAGGAATAGAAGCCGAATATAAAAGACAGAAGAGAGGTCTTGAGCTTATCGCAAGCGAAAACCTCGTTTCCGAGCCTGTAATGCTTGCAATGGGCACACCCCTCACAAACAAGTATGCAGAGGGCTACCCCGCACACCGCTACTACGGCGGCTGCGAGTGTGTAGACGTTGTTGAGAATATCGCAATTGAAAGAGCCTGCAAGCTCTTCGGCGCAGACCACGCAAACGTTCAGCCCCACTCAGGCGCTCAGGCAAACCTTGCGGTTTACCACGCTCTTGTAGCTCACGGCGAGACTATTATGGGTATGAACCTCGCTCACGGCGGTCACCTCACTCACGGAAGCCCCGTAAACTTCTCCGGCATCAACTACAATTTCGTTCCCTACGGTGTTGGTGACGACGGCTTCATCGATTACGACGAGATGGAGAGAATCGCAAATGAGTGTAAGCCGAAGCTCATCGTAGCAGGCGCATCCGCATACCCCAGAGCAATCGATTTCAAGAGAATTTCCGAGATCGCAAAGTCTGTGGGCGCACTCTTCATGGTAGATATGGCTCACATCGCAGGTCTTGTTGCGGCAGGCGTTCACGAAAGCCCCGTTCCCTATGCAGACGTTGTAACAACTACAACTCATAAGACTCTCCGCGGTCCCCGCGGCGGCCTTATCCTCTGCAAGGAGGAGCATGCAAAGGCTATCAACAAGGCGATCTTCCCCGGAATGCAGGGCGGTCCTCTTGAGCATATTATCGCTTCCAAGGCTATCTGCTTTGGCGAAGCTCTCAAGCCCTCCTTCAAGGAATATCAGCAGAGAATCGTTGATAATGCGAAGGCTCTTGCCGAGGGACTCCTCGAGGGCGGCTTCAATCTCGTTTCCGGCGGCACGGACAACCACCTTATGCTTGTAGACCTTCGCCCCATGGGCATCACAGGCAAGGAAATGGAAAAGCGCCTTGACGAGGTTTATATCACAGTTAATAAGAACGCTATCCCCAACGATCCCGAAAAGCCCTTCGTTACAAGCGGTATCCGTATCGGTACTCCCGCTGTAACCTCCAGAGGTCTCGGCGTTGAGGATATGAAGGTTCTTGCTCACCTTATCACTCTCACAGCTACAGAGTTTGAAACAAAGGCAGATTATATCCGCGAGAAGGTTACTGAGATCTGCGAAAAGTACCCTATCTACGAGGACTAAAGAAAGGAGATCGCCGTGGCAGCTAAAGAAACAAAGCACCTTATCATGGTCAAGGTTGATAACCGTCCCGGCGTTCTTTCAAGAATCACGGGGCTGTTCACAAGGCGCGGCTACAACATCGAAAGCCTTGTAACGGGTATGACCCATGAGGAAGGCGTTTACCATATAACCGTAACGGTTATCGGAACTGATGATGACGTTGAGCTTCTTGCCCGCCAGCTTGAGCGATGCATGGAGGTTATAGACGTTAAGTGTGACGGAGGCGAGGATTGGGAATTCGTTTCCAGAGAGATGCTTCTCATCCGCGTTCCCTGCACTACCCCCGAAAAAAGAGTTGAGGTTCTCAACGTTTGCTCCCTTCTCGGCTGCAAAAGCGCGGGCGTGGGCAAAAAGAGCGTTGTTGTCGAGGTTGCGGGCGATGCCCCTACGGTAACTGCGGCGCTCAGAGCCTTTGAGATCTTCGGCGATATTGAGGTCATCCATTCCGGCACTGTCGGTATTGATATGAAATGAGGTTAATTATGAAAAGAATTGTTGCACTCGCAATGGCGCTCCTTATGTGCCTTGCAGTATTTTGCTCCTGCTCAAAGAAGGATCCCGATGCTCCCGCAGGCATGAAGCTTGCCTCCGGTGAAAACGTGGACTACTATATGTATGTTCCCGAGGCCTGGAGAGTAGATAAGTCCGATCTTTATACAAGCGCAAACTTCTCCTCAGGAGACCCCACAAGCATTTCCGCAACAGCATATGCCATCAGCTCCGATATTCTCACAGTTGAGGACTGGTGGAAGGGCTTTGAGAAGGAAATGAAGACAGTTTATGAGGATATTTCCAAGGTAGAAAAGTCCGATGCGAAGCTTGGCGGCATCAAGGGTAAGGAATTTTCCTTCACAGCGAAGCTTGGAGAAAACACATATAACTTTATCGTAACTGCAGTTATCAAGGATTACTACGTTTATTACGTTACATACACATCCGTTCCCGAATATAACGAGAACCACCTTGAAGAGCGCACACAGATGATAGAGGCGTTTGAGTTTAAGAAGTAATATGGAAAAGACTTTTGTTTATCTGGATAACAGCGCAACAACTTGTCCGAGCACAGCCTCTCTCGAAAAAATGAGAGAGGCTTTGTCCGTTTCATACGGCAATGCAGGATCGGTTCATGCAGCGGGAAACGCAGCTCACAGACTTCTTGAGGAAGCAAGAGCGGCAGTAGGTCTTACTGTGGGAATCCGCCGCCCTCAGGACGGACAGGTCATCTTCACCGCAGGCGGAAGCGAAGCCAATAATCTTGCCATCTTCGGCTCTGTACGCGCAAAGGAGCGAAACGGGGGCAAGGTCTTTATAACAGACGGCGAGCACCCTTCTGTCAATGAATGTGCAAACGAGCTTGAAAGACAGGGCTTTGAGATCTTCAGAGTGCCTACTGTCGGTGGCGAGCTCGACCTTGAATATCTCAGAAAAAACTGCGATTCAAAAACAATTCTTGCATCATTTATGCTTGTGAATAATGAAACGGGCGCCCTTTATGACGTTGCTCAGGCGGCGGCCATCGTCCGCGAAAAGGCTCCCCGCGCGTTTATCCATTGCGATGCGGTGCAGGCCTATCTTAAAACGAAATTCACCTTGAAGAGCCTTGGAGTTGATGCAATTTCCGTAAGCGGACATAAGGTCAATGCCCCTAAGGGCGTCGGCGCGCTTTTTGTAACTGCCGAGGTACTGAGAGCAAAGCGCCTTGTTGCCGTCACACTCGGTGGAGGGCAGGAGGGCGGACTTCGCTCGGGAACTGAGAATATCCCCGCAATTGCGGCCTTCGGAGTGGCAGCAGTAGAAGCCGCCCGCGAAATGGGCGAAAGAGCAGCAAAGGTGAAGGCTCTTCGCGCCCTTCTTGAAAGCGAGATCTCCGATGAGGTGCGTATCAACCGCCCTAAAAAAGGCCTTGATTGCGTTGCAAATATGACTCTCCCCGCTATCAAAAGCGAAACCATGCTGAATTTCCTCTCGGGAGAGGGAATCTGCATCAGCGCAGGGAGCGCATGCTCTGCAAGATCAAAGGGAGTCAGCCATGCGCTGACCGCCTTCGGCGTCCCCGCAGGCGAAGCAGACTGCTCCGTAAGAGTCAGCCTTTCTCACCTGAATACAGAGGAAGAAATAAAGCTCTTTGCCGCAAAGCTCAACGAAGGCGTATCCAAGCTTGCGAGGATTAAATAAAGAGCAAAGAACTTTTTAAAAAAGGCTATGGGTTTTCCCTATAGCCTTTTATTTATTCTTTAACTTCAAATTCGGGTTTGTCGAACAGTTGAGGGTGTCTCTTTACAAGGCTTCCCCTTGAGGGGAGGCTCCGCCGAAGGCGGTGGTGAGGTGTAGCCGCGAAGCGGCGTAGGTTTTGAGAAGCAAAGGGATTTTCATTACTTCGCAGAGCAACGGCAACATTCGCTGCCTACACCTCATCCACCACTACCGTGGTCCCCCTTCCCCTCAAGGGGAAGGCAACAAACCGATAAACCCGAATTTACT
>JAZUAR010000039.1:0-5321 GCA_045638055.1 Candidatus Avispirillum sp. | reverse complement strand
TGCTGAACCAGTCTGTGGCGGACTACGTCCTTATCGGAGAATTCGTGGATCGATATATCCTCGATTCCGCGAAGAATCTTAACAGCCTCAAGAAGACCGGATTTCTGACCTGCGGGCAGGTCTGTCTGTGTGAGGTCGCCTGTGACTACTGCCTTTGAGCCGTTACCGAGACGGGTGAGGAACATCTTCATCTGCTCGGGGGTGGTATTCTGCGCTTCATCAAGGATGATAAAGCAGTCGTCAAGAGTTCTTCCTCGCATATAAGCAAGGGGGGCTATCTCGATAGTCATCTTCTCCATAAGACGGGCGCAGGTCTCCATACCCAGCATCTCATAAAGAGCATCGTAAAGCGGTCTGAGATAAGGGTCTATCTTCTGCTGAAGGTCTCCGGGGAGAAAGCCGAGGCGCTCGCCCGCTTCAACTGCAGGACGGGTGAGGATGATTCTCGTAACCTCGTGGGCGCGGAGTGCCTTTACTGCCATGGATACGGCAAGGAAGGTCTTACCCGTACCCGCAGGGCCTACACCGAACACGATAGTATTTTTCTTTATTGCATCTACGTATTTCTTCTGACCTACGGTCTTTGCCTTGATAGGTCTTCCCTTTGCGCTGATACAGATGCAGTCACCGGAAAGGCTTGAAAGCTCATCGCTTTTTCCGTCTGAGACCATGGAAATAACGTAATCCACAGTCTGCTCGGGAATATTCTCGTTCATTGCCGCAACTCTTTTGAGCTGCTCAACTGCAAGAGAAGCAAGAGCGATATCCGCCTCGTTGCCGTCGATAACTATATTGTCAGCACCGTCCTCGCCCTCGCCGCGGTTATAAATACGGACGCCGAACGCCTGCTCAAGGCGACGGATATTTCTGTCGAAGCTTCCGAATATTCGATTGGTGATCTCACTGTTAGGTATGCTAACTGTTTTCTGTGCCATACTTTTCCGTTTCTTCTTTTATATTTTCATTGTTTTTTGTAATTTCAAGAGGTACTCTTTTTGCAATATCCGCAAGGCAATAAAGCTCACAGCTGATGGTAAACACACCGTTATTTACCGATTTTGTCACCGATTTTGAAATGATCGTATCATCCCCGAGAACTGATAAAAGCTTTTCTCTGTACAAGGAAAGCGCAAGCTTTTCTGCCTTCTCTTCGCTGAACGTTACCTGCTTTTCCCCGTACTCACAAAACACCGATTCATTTATGTACAAAGGAAGAGCTACTGTATCAAAAAGATAAACCTGCTTATACATAGTTATTGTATCACAAAACTTATACGGAATTCTACTGTTTCGAAAAAGATTTATATCAAAATCGAAAAATCTTATACTTTTTTTAACGGTTTTATTGCCTGTCGGCTCTTTTATTTTCTGCTCAAAGGGGACTTCTACCGTAAAAGACCTGTTTACCTTTGCATAAACCGCTCCCTCAGCGCTTTCAAACCGTGACAGAGTGTCCTGCTTATATGATATAGCCCCTGAAATCAAAAGCTCCCCCTCAAGGACAGTATCAAAGCGCTCAACAACTGGCTTTCCCTCAGTTGCTGCCATCTCTTCTATCTGCCCTGCCTCGTTTGCAACGATATTATAAAATCCCCCATCCTCCTTTTTCTCCTCTCTCACAGTTTCTCTGACCTCAACGTTTGCATGAGTACCGTTCATATTCACGGCGATCCAAGCTATATCCTTGCATTCCATAAGAAATCTGTTATGTAAGGTATCAAAATCTATATCCTCGTATGTATCCCCGATGCCGCAGCCGAGAGAATCAAGAGTTTCGATGATCTCCTTATCGCTGACAGTCTGATTCCCCTGGATATTAACGCACCAGATAACTCTTCCCGACATCCATATCATCAGTAAAGCAAGAGTGAGACCGATGGGAATTCCTATTCGCTTTCTGTATCTGTAAAGCACTGCGGGTAAGCCGAGGATCTCACAATCCTTATATTCTATCTCAAGCGAATCAAGCGTTTTTTCAATGCTTTTCCCTCTGTAAAAGGGTATGAGCATTGAAAAGCTGCTTTCACCGATTTTCACCTCCCGAAAAGCCACGTCAAGCCTTGCAAGGGCAGAAAACACACGGCTTTTGTCCTTTATATCAAAGGACAACCTTTTCTCTCCTCCAAAAAATCTTATGAGCATACCGTGCCACCGAATTCCACCCTTTCAATTCTCCCCTTCACGCAAAGTAAGTCAGCGCGGTATGCGCACACCTCAAGACATTCCCCGAAAACAGAAACAAGTCCGCTTACCGTTTCCACGTATACAGACGATGAATCAAAATCGCAAAGGGCAACGCATCCCGTGACCAAAAGCTCACTCCTTCCTAAAACCTCAAGGACGGAAGCTGTGCCGACTCTCTCGCGGACCGATTCCCGCATTCTTTCAAATCTTTCTTTCATACTGTCCTCCGCATTAATATTTTCGCTTTGCATATAAATTTTATGAAAAGACGAGAACAATATTACAAAGGAGATCGTTTTGAAAAGACTTTCAAGGATAATAGCCCTGTCGCTTATCTTTACTGCGGCGGTCGTGCTGACTATATTTTCCGAACGAGCATCGGCCTATGCCCGCGACGGCATCAATATCTGCGCCCGCTTTATCGTTCCCTCCCTTTTTCCCTATATGGTAATTTCTCATATGATAATCTCAGGCGGCGCCGCAGGCTTTATCGGAAGGATAGTTCCCATTTCGGGACTGTACGGACTCCCGAGGAGTGCCGGGGCTCCCATATTTCTCGGCGCTGTTTGCGGCTTTCCCGTAGGAGCTCGGTCTGCCTGCGAGATGTATAAAAAGGGGCTGCTTTCAAAAGACGAGGCAGAGGTGCTCATAAGTGCTGCCAACAACACGGGCCCATCCTTCGTTGTATCCGTTATCGGTGCCTCCTTTTTTAAAAGCGCAGCCTTCGGCTGGCTGATATACTTTTTTCAGCTCATATCCTCATTTATCGCAGCCCTTATCGTTAACAGGATCATTTTCCCCTTCAAAAAGGAAAAGGAGGATAAAAGCCGCAGCTTTGAATCGGGGATAAACTTTTCAGCTGCAGTTTCCGATTCTGTAAGCTCCGTGCTGACAGTATGCGGCTTTATCGTATTTTTCTCTGTTGTTTCGGGCTTTTTACTTCCCTATATCGAGGAGCTTTCCCCATTGGCTTCGGGAATATTTTCATCCCTACTTGAGTTTACCGTAGGAGCAAGATTTGCAGCTGCGCTCGGCGGTATCAAGGGACGCTTTCTCTGCGGCCTTGCCGTCGGATGGTCGGGGCTTTCCGTGTTTTGTCAGAGCTGTGCATTTCTTGCCCCCCTCGGACTTTCGCCAAGGCGTCTGCTTTGCACAAAGGCCCTTCAGGGTATACTGACGGGAGTGATGGCGGCCTTTATAACCAAAGAGGCCTCGGGATATATCAAAGTCCTGCCCAGCCTGTACAGCGAAGCCTCCCTCATTGTTTCCGCCCCCGTGCCAATTATTTTAATTTCCGTCTGTTTGTATGTTTTTTTAATAAAAAAGCTTTCAGCAAACCATAAAATATAAAAAGCTCTTGATTTGTGAAATCTTTTTTTATATAATAGAATGGCATATGAAAGTAGGTGAATCTGTGTGAAAATTGAGAAAAGCGAAAAAATATGCGCATTTTGCGAGCTGGCGGTTCCTCTTTATGACGGCGATACCGTTCTTTGCGAAAGATGCGGCATAGTTCCCAAGGCTCATAGCTGCAAGAAATTTTCTTATGACCCCTTAAAGCGCAACCCTCCCAAAGCACAGTCCCTCCCTACACTGGAATATATTGATATTGACAATTGAGGAATGAACAATGATTATTGAGATCGAAGAAGCTAAACATAAACTGACGAATTTCAGAGCTGATATTGAAGAGCTCGGCAATGCTCTCCGCATTACAAATCTCCGCGCCGAGGCTGAGGAGCTTGAAAAGAAGGCTCTCGAGCCCGATTTCTGGAACGACCAGGAGAACTCCGGTAAGATCCTCCGTCAGACAAAGCAGCTCAAGGATAAGATCGAGCGCTACGATAACCTCGCTTCAAAGCTTGAGGATGCTATCACTCTTTGCGAGCTTGCTCTCGAGGAGGGCGACGAGTCTATGAAGGACGAGATCTTCGCTGAGGTTGAGGGCATCGAATCCGAAGAGGAAAAGATGCGTATCGAGGTTCTTCTCTCCGGAGAATACGACCATAATAACGCTATCCTCTCCTTCCATCCCGGTGCGGGCGGAACAGAGGCTCAGGACTGGGCACAGATGCTTTACCGTATGTACACCCGTTGGGGCGAGTCCCACGGCTAGAACGTTAAGCTTCTCGACTGGCTTGAGGGCGAAGAAGCAGGTATCAAGTCTGCTACAATTATGATCGAGGGTCTTAACGCATACGGCTATCTCAAGAGCGAGAACGGCGTTCACAGACTTGTTCGCGTATCTCCCTACGACGGCTCCGGTCGCCGCCATACATCCTTCGCTTCCGTTGAGGTTCTTCCCGAATTTGAGGATGATAACTCCATCGAGCTTCGCGATGAGGACCTTGAGATCACAGCGCACCGCTCATCCGGTGCCGGCGGTCAGCACGTTAATAAGACTGACTCCGCTATCCGTATCGTTCATATCCCCACAGGCATCGTTGTTGGCTGCCAGACTGAGCGTAGCCAGCTTCAGAACAAGGAAACAGCTCTCAAGATGCTGAAGTCCAAGCTTATGGAGATCAAGCAGAGAGAAAAGCTTGAGAAGATCGAGGATATCACAGGTAACAAGACCAACATCGAGTGGGGCGCACAGATCCGTTCTTACGTATTCATGCCCTACACTCTTGCAAAGGATACAAGAACAGGCTTTGAGGACGGTAACATCCAGAGCGTTATGGACGGCAACATTGACGGCTTTATCAACGCTTACCTCAAGATGATCACAGAAAAATAATAAAACGGCGGTACCCTCGGGTACCGCCTTATTAAAAGGTAAATTATGAAAAAAGAAGAATCCCGTCAGGGACAGTCTCTCATTTTCGAGGGTATGACCTCCATTTCCGCAGTTATAAACGGCGGATACAGAAAGATCGAGCACGTTTATATCGATAAAGAAAAGGTATCCTCAAAGAAAAGACAGATAGATTTTCTCATCCACAGAAGCCGCGAGCTTTCATTTGAGATTGAATATACTCCCGCCGAGGTTATCGATTCAATGACAACGGGAAACTCCCACGGAGGTATCATCGCCCGCTGTACTGACCGCGAAATTGCTCCTATCAGCGCACTTTCCCCGAAGGAAGACGGATTTTACGTAATGATAGACGGAATCGAGGACCCTTATAACTTCG
>JAZUAR010000038.1:0-4003 GCA_045638055.1 Candidatus Avispirillum sp. | reverse complement strand
AGTATCGTTTTTTCGACGAAGTAACTAAAACAAGGAGAGTATTGAGGCGAGTGTATCGAGCCGATAATAATCGACTATGTTTTAGGAAGGACGTGCAGAAACTTTTTTCAAAAAAGTTTTTGCATTTTATCCGTATCCCTGAAATTCAAAGGAGCTGTTGCATTGCAACAGCTCCTTATTATACTACGATGTATTTTACAAGTCAAGGTTATCAGCCAACGAAGATCATACCGCCGCGGGGAACGGAGATCTTGGAGATCTCAGCCAGTGTGCCGCTGCCGATCTCCTCGCCCATGCAGTTTACAGCCTTATAGCTCTTGCCTGCAAAGCCGTCGATGTAGAGGTAAGCCTTTCCTGTGCAGTTAACCGCAACGAGGCTGTCCCAATCGCCCTGTACTGTGGGGTCCTCGTAGTTTACGCAGATAGCCTTGCCGTCCTTTTCACTGTACGCCTTGGAATAAACTGCGCCGGGGTCAAAGGCATAGAGCTTTCCGTTAAGGAGAATATCGCGGTTTTCTCTCCAGAAGCTGATATAGTGGGAAAGGGCCTTTTTCTGCTCCGCTGTGATCTGATCGAGGTGAACGGAGATCTGAGGAACGGAGAAGAGGGTGCTCGCAAGCTGGATGGAAACGTTTTCAACAGTATCGTGAACGCTCCACATAAGCATATCGGAGTGAACTGCGGTATTGCCTGAGATAAGGCGAAGGTCGATGATGGCGCGTCTGTTTGCCATGGAGCAGCAGGGGCAGTCGCCAACGCGGAGCATATTGCCGTACTTTCTGATAGCGGGGCCGATATAGCTCTGGCGGAACTCAACCATGATGTCGGGATTGATCTCTGTAAGTGCGGTCTTAACGTCGTCCATAAGGGCTTCGATTGCATCCTCAAGGCTTTCGTAGTCGCGAAGGTGGGTAGGCTTGCCCTCGTCGTTGCCGAGGCAGAAGGAATCGATGAAGTCAAGCTTCAGTCCGTCAAAGCCCCATTCTCTCACTGCTTCTGTATAGAATGCAACGAGATATTCGCGGATCTTTTTATATCTGGGGTCGAGAACGTAAACCGTATCGTCAAAGAAGGAGTAGAGAGTATAGTCCTTGAACTCCTCAAAGGAATCGGAATACTTTCCGAGGAAGGGAACGGAGTACCAAAGAATAATCTTGAGACCCAGCTTATGAATTTCATCGACAAGCTCCTTGATGCGGGGGAAGCCAACGGGTCTCCAGTCGCCGCAGTATGCGTAGCCGCCGTTTGTATCTGTTGTCTGCCAGCCGTCGTCGATGATAACGGTATCAAGGCCGAGGGGCTTTGCAAGACGGCATTCTGTGATGATCTTATCAAAATCAAGATCCTGATGGAAGGAATACCAGAGGGAGTCCATAGGCATCTTTGCGTACTCGGGTACGGAGGCTGCCTCGTAGCCGCAATCTGTTTCCCACCATGCTGCAGCATCGCGAAGTGCATCGCAGAAGTTGATATCTCTGCGGTCGATACGAACAGTTGCCGTATAGGAATCAATGGGAGTTGTGGGCTTTATAAAGAAAGCGACCTTGTATCTCATTTGAGCTCTCTTCTCATCGATACCTGTGGAGATCTTTGTAGGGATCTTAGGGTCGGAGATTGCCACGGTTGTGCGGTTTTTGCCCTCGTTTGAGATAACGGAGTGAACGGGAGCGCCTGATGCGATTCTGGAATCTGTTTCGCGGGGACCCCAGTCGGGAGCAAGGTTTCTCTGAGTTGCAACGTTGGGACCCCAGAGGGAGTGATTCTCGCAGGCATCCTCAAGCCACTCGAGAGTAAACTCCTCGGGAGTAGCAGGAGAGGGGAGAGACATATTCACCTTGATATAGGTAATATCGCCGTCGCAGGTTTCTTCGAATGAAAGATTTACGCCTTTGGCGCCGTAAAGATTATAGTTCATAATATCACCTTTCGTTCATGTATTATGTTTATATAAAAATGATACTATAAACGCGGGAAATAGTCAATAAGATAAAATCTCTCATAAAGAAAAAACAGTTGTGATTTTTACATATCACATCAAAAAAACGGAAGCCCGAAAGCTTCCGTTTTATTATATATGTATCTTATTATGCCTTGCCGTCAGAGCCGCAGAGCTTGATCTTGTGGCAGCAGAGCTCGATAACAGCCTCTCTGCCCTTGCCCATGAACTTCTTGGGGTCGATGATGCCTTCGTCTGTGAGAGACTCACGAACAGCCTTAGTCATAGCTGCACGAAGCTCAGTTGCGTAGTTAACCTTGTTAACGCCGAGCTCGATTGTCTTTCTGATCATCTCATCGGGAACACCGGAACCGCCGTGAAGAACGAGGGGAGCTTCGATTGTTGCAGCAAGCTTTTCGAGAAGCTCGAAGTTGAGCTTGGGCTCGCCCTTGTAGAAGCCGTGAGCTGTACCGATAGCTACAGCGAAAATGTCAACACCGGTCTTTGTGAAGAAGTCAAGAGCCTCGTCGGGATCAGTGTAAGCGATCTCAGCAGAGTGGCCGTCTTCCTTACCGCCAACTGTACCGAGCTCAGCCTCAACTGTAACGCCCTTAGCGTGAGCATCCTCAACAACCTTCTTTGTAACTGCGATGTTCTCATCGTAGGGGAGCTTGGAGCCGTCGATCATAACGGATGTGTAGCCTGCATCAACTGCAGCCATAACGTCCTCGTAGCTCTCGCAGTGGTCAAGGTGAAGTGCTACGGGAACACTTGCAGCCTCGCCCTCAGCCTTAACCATAGCAACTGCCTGGCGAAGTGTGAGGTACTTAACTGTGGAGGGAGTTGTCTGGATCATAACGGGGGACTTCATCTTTTCAGCCGCCGCAACGATAGCCTGTACCATCTCAAGGTTCTCTGCGTTGAAAGCAGGAACTGCGTAGCCGCCCTTACGAGCAGCGTAGATCATTTCTTTACTTGTTACGTACATTGGTTTATACCTCGTGTTTTTTGTTTTTAAAATCAAAGCAGGGGCACGGGAGGATGCGAAGCCGTGATCGCGACCCGTGAGGCGTATAAATATACGTCGAGGGTCGTGAGCGCGGCTAAAAAGAGAAATTAAAACTGATTGGAGAAATCCTTTCAGGATTTCCACAATAGATTATTAATAGATTTATGCAAGCACAAATCTACCCACATTTTTTCTCTTTTGTTCGCGCCTTCCGTGTCAATGCGATTTATTCCATGATGTTATCATCAATGAGCTTCTGGCAGTTCTCGGGAGAGATAGCGCCCTCCATAGGTCCGAATGCACCTGTGTTGAGAGAAGCTGCTGCTGTTGCAAGCTTTGCTGCATCGAGAAGGCTCTTGCCCTCGAGAAGTCCGCAAAGGAATGCGCCGTCAAAGCTGTCGCCTGCACCTGTTGCATCAACAGGCTCGATTGCGTATACACCGAACTCGATTCTCTCATCTCTGGAGTAGATGATGCAGCCCTTCTTACCGTTCTTGAGAACGATAAGCTCGAGAAGAGGCTTTGTTGCGAAGAGCTCCTGTACTGCCTCCTCGATGTCCTCCTTACCGGAGAGCATACGAAGCTCGCTCTTACCGGGCATGAACACGGATGTGTTATCGAGAACGTCGTTAACGAGGTCGAGACACTCGGGGTCCTTCATAAGCTCGGGACGGATATTGGGGTCAAAGGAGACCTTAGCGCCCTTAGCCTTAGCAGCCTTCATTGTTTCAACGATTCTGCGGCCGAAGGAGAGCTCTGCCATCATGGAGCAGCCCATGATGTGGAAGAACTTGAGGCCCTCAAGCTTGTCCTCAGAGGGGGAGGGAGCAAGAACTGCAGGAGTATTACCGATATGGAAAATAAACTTGCGGTCGCCGTTTGCAAAATATGTAACGAAAGCGCATCCTGTAGAGATACGGTCGTTCTTGATGATTGAAGAGCAGTCAACGCCGTCGCCCTCAAGTCTGTCTATAAGGCACTTACCGAAATCGTCGTCGCCAACACCGCCAACGATAGCAGCCTTGTGGCCGAGACGGGCAACTGTGTCAATAAAGATC
>JAZUAR010000037.1:0-13193 GCA_045638055.1 Candidatus Avispirillum sp. | reverse complement strand
TTATCATGTTTTTTTTCTGTAGTATCGGGGCTTTGTGTTCCGTTCTGATAAGGGGGCTTTGTGTCGGGGACTTGCGTTGAGATCAGATGGTCGTCGTTTGAGGTATCTTCTGTGTTTGCCCCTGTGCTTTCGTCAGGGATGATTACGGGATAGTCTTCCTGTTCTTTTGTTGTATCAAGATGGGTAGTATCACTGTTCTGAAGAATACCGATTCCGGTATCTGAGTTGATCGGTTTGTTTTGTGCAGGGGTGTTTTTTGAAAACATCGTTTTCCAGGGGAGAAGTGCTACCGTCATCAAAATGCAGGCGGCTACAATTGCAGGCACAGCGTAGGGAAAGGTCCTTTTCCGTTTTCTTAGCTTTGCAGTTCCTTCAATAAGACTGTCATCGATGTTGCCTATTGCATCGATGATCTTTTCTTCTGTCATACTTCATATCCCTCCTTTTCAAGATAGTCTTTAAGTTCAAGTCTCGTTCGGTGGAGAACGGTTTTAACGGTTGCCTGTTTCATATCACAGTAACGTGCAATTTCCTTTACGGAATCAAGATAATAATATCTTCCGATAAATACGTTTCTTGTCTGTGCGTCCTGCGTTTTTAGAAATTCCGAGATCGTTTTTGATAGAAGCTCGTTTTCCACTTTTTCGTGAGGAGAAGGCTCGTTCGATGCAATACAAGAAAGCTCCGAAAGGGAGAGGGCATATTCCGAGGCTTTTCTTTTATCGCGGTTTTTCTTTCTGAAAATATCAATGGATATTCTTCTCGTAAGCTTTCCAAGATAAGTAGAAAGAATCTTCGGTCGATTTGGCGGAATGGAATCCCATGCCGCAAGATATGTATCATTGACGCTTTCCTTAGTATCTTCTTCATCGTTTAAAATGTTGTGTGCGATCTTAGTAAGATATTTACGGTATTTTTTATCGGTAGCATCTATTGCGCTTTCGTCCCGATCCCAATACAGCAAAACGATTTGTTCATCTGTCATATTGCTCCTCCTTTCTCCTCTACTGTATATCTCGTTAAAAATCCAAAAAGGTTTCATGAAACGTAAAAGTTTCAGGTTATTTTTAAAAATTATAACATATATTAGGCTATAAAGTAAAGGGAGGTATATATGAGAAAAATCAAATGGTTTGCAGGGTTTGTGGCGCTTTCCTTTGTTATGGCGCTTTTTGCCGTTATCATCGGAAATTCAGATATTAAAAGGAATGGGGCAAGCACGGTTTCCGTAACTAAGGAAAAAAAGGAAATAACGGTAGTCATAGATGCGGGGCACGGCGGTGAGGACGGCGGATGCGTAGCTGCTGACGGCACTCTTGAAAAGGATCTGAATCTTGCGGTGGCTACCGATATATATGAGATGCTTAAATGCGCGGGAGTGAATGCAGTTCTCACAAGAAGCAGTGATGAAATGCTTTACGACCTTTACGGCGACCTTGAAAATTACGATGGGGTCAAGAAAACATATGACCTTAAAAACCGCGTCCGCTTTGCAAAGGAATCGGAGTGCCTTGTATTTGTCAGCATCCATATGAACAAGTTTGCAGACAGCCGCTATTCGGGGCTTCAGGTTTATTATTCTCCAAACGACAGCGACAGCATAACTGCGGCGCTGAGAATACAGTCCTATATAAAGGATTATCTCCAGCCGAAAAACGACAGGGAGATAAAGAGAGCAGGGAGCAATATATACGTGCTTCACCGCGCCCAGATGCCTGCGGTGCTTATTGAGTGCGGATTCCTTTCAAATGCGGAGGAAAGAGAGCTTTTGAAGGACAGGGATTACAGAAAAAAGCTTTCATTCTGTGTTGCCGCCGCAATCGTTGATTCCCTTGCTAATTTCCAAAGTTAACCTTGCATTGAGGTTTTTTGTGTGATATAATTATTTTGTATTATTGTGTATAAAAAGGAGGGGGAATATGAAAGCACCGAAAAAGGTATTTGTTTGCTCGGAGTGCGATTCCCAGTTTCCCCGCTGGAGCGGACAGTGTCCCTCCTGCCGTGCCTGGAATACTCTTTCGGAGGAGACCTATAAGGCGCCCGCAAAGCAAAGCATTGCGGCAGTTCGTCCCGAATCCAAGGAGCGGGCAATGACCTTTTCGAAAATGGAAAACAGCGAGGCTGTCCGTATCGTAACGGGTATCGGTGAGCTTGACCGAGTGCTTGGCGGCGGTCTTGTGCCCGGAAGCGCTGTGCTTCTCGCAGGCGAGCCCGGTATCGGTAAATCCACTCTTCTTATGCAGCTTTGCGGAAGGGCTGCGGATAACTATACCGTTCTCTACGTTTCCGGAGAGGAATCTAAAAATCAGCTTAAAATGAGAGCGGAGCGTCTCGGTGTAGCAGAGGCAGGAATCCTTGTTCTTTGCGAAACCGATCTTGACTCCGTTATAAATGAATATGACAGGGTAAGCCCCGACGTTGTTATTGTTGACTCTGTGCAGACTATGGTTTCTGCCTCGGTGGAGTCCTTCGCGGGCAGCCCAACACAGGTGAGAGAGTGCTCATCTCAGCTTATAACAAGAGCAAAGGCTGACGGGTGCGCTATCGTTCTTGTCGGTCACGTTACGAAGGACGGTAATATTGCAGGTCCTAAGACTCTTGAGCATATGGTGGATGCCGTTCTCAATTTTGAGGGCGACAGAAGTCAGAGCCACAGAATCGTGAGAGCCATCAAAAACCGTTACGGCTCTACAAATGAAATAGGCGTTTTTGAAATGACCGATATCGGTCTCGAAGAGGTTGATAATCCCTCAGCTATGCTTCTTGCAGGCAGACCTACGGGTGTTTCGGGAAGCTGTGCAGTCTGTGTTATGGAGGGAACAAGACCTCTTATTGCAGAGGTGCAGGCACTTGTTGCCCCTACTGCTTATTCAACCCCCAAAAGAATGGCAGACGGTATTGATTATAACCGTATGTGCCTTCTTCTTGCGGTTCTTGAGAAGCGCCTCGGCCTGAAGTTTTCCCAGTGCGACGTTTATCTGAACGTAGTAGGCGGACTTCGTATCGACGAGCCTGCGGCAGATGCCGCCATCGCTATGGCCCTTATATCAAGCCTTAAGGATATTCCTGTTCCTTCCGACCTTATCGTGGCGGGAGAGATAGGTCTTTCAGGCGAGGTTCGTGCCGTATCTGCGGCAGAGCAGAGAGCAAAGGAGGCGGAGCGCATCGGATTTACAAGGATCGCTCTTCCCAAAAGAAGCGTTGAAAAGAAGGCGCCGAGGCTTTCTGAAAGCACGGTACTTCCCATTGCGGGAATTTATGATTTTGCGGCCATCCTTGCGGCTGCAAAGAAGTCTGAATGATCATGGATAAGGATAAAAGAAAAAACACTTATAACAAGGCTTTAAAGTTTATTTATATGTTCTGCGGCGGCTTCGGCTTTGTCGCATACGTTTCTTATCTTATAAAGCTTGTTTTCTGGCCCTCAAACAAGATAGAGCTTATTGCGGCATTTCTCGGAATTGCCGTTGCGGGAATACCTGTTTTCTTTCGAAAGTTCTTTGAAGAAAAGCTTCCCAAAAAGCTTTTCAAGGTTCTTGAAAATATCTTTGCTTACGGAATGCTTTTCTATTTTGTAACGTTTCTTTGTCTTTCGGGATTTATTCTCGGAGCGGGGGCGCTGCAAAGCGATGTGGACGAGCTTTCCGATGATTGCGTATTTGTAGTCTACGGCGCGGGGCTGCAGGGCGACCGTCCCGGAGTGACCCTTCGTAAAAGACTTGATACTACCATCGAATATATGACGGCTCTCCCCGATTCCGTTTGCATCGTATCGGGCGGACAGGGGGCAGATGAGGTCCTTCCCGAGGCTGTGGTAATGAAAAATTACCTTTTGGAAAAGGGAATAGCTGAGGACCGCATCTATCTTGAGGACAAGGCGAGAAACACTATTCAGAATATTAAAAATTCATGCAGCATTATCGAAAAGGAAGAATTGAACAGAGATTGCATAGTTTCCGTTTCAAATGCCTTCCATATTCCGAGAATCGAGCTTATTTTCTCCCGAATTGGGATCGACAGCGAGTTTATTCTTGCACCTGACCCGAATCCTTTTTCAATGTTTTCGGTGCTTGTAAGAGAATATATGTCATATGCGAAGCTTCTCATTTTCGGTACTGAATGAGGAATAAATATGAAAAATATATGCTATATAATCGGAGCCTCCGTTACGGAGGGTATGTACATAGATAAAAAAGAAGGGGATTTTATAATTGCCGCCGATGCAGGACTTGCCGCCCTTGAAAAAATGGGCATCGTGGCAGACCTTGCCGTTGGTGACTTTGATTCCCTCGGTGCAATTCCCGATTTTGAAAATAAAATATGCCACCCAGCGGAAAAGGATGATACGGATACGGCTCTTGCTCTTTGCGAGGGCATGAAGCGCGGATACCGTACCTTCGTTATCTACGGAGGTCTTGGCGGAAGACTTGACCATACTATGGCAAATCTCCAGAACTGTGCAGGTGCCGCAGACCACGGTGCCGTTTGCTGGATATGGGGCGAGGAAAATGCAGTTTGCGTTTTCGGCGACGAGGAGGAGCTTTCCTTTGAGGCTGGAAAGAAAGGAATAGTATCCGTTTTCTCTCCCGACAGAACAACGGGAGTTGACCTTACGGGACTTAAATACCCCCTCAGCGATGCTTGCCTTACAAGCTCAGTCCCCCTTGGTGTCAGCAATGAATTTACAGGAACAGAAGCGAAGATCAGCGCCCGTGACGGTGTTCTCATCGTTATGTGGAACGAGGATGCTGAAAGCTTTGTTAAGAGAATAAGATGATTAAAACTGCAATTTTTGACGTTGACGGAACACTTCTTGATTCCATGCAGATGTGGATCAATTTCGGCAAGGATTATCTCACCTTAAAGGGAGTTGATTTTCCGCCCGATATTGATGAGATCATTCAGTATTTTTCCCTTCGAGAAACTGCGGAGTATTTCTCCGAAAACTTCGGGCTCGGTACTGCCGATGAAATCGAGGAGGATGCAAGAAGAGTCACCCGTGAGTTTTATTTTGAAAGGGTGCAGCCAAAGGACGGTGTTCCCGAGCTTTTGGAGATGCTGAAAGCAAACGGTGTGAGAATGTACGTTGCAACAGCTACGTACAGCTCTCTTATAAGACCGGCCCTTGAGCGGACAGGCCTTCTTTCGTATTTTGAGGGCATTGTCACCTGCTCTGACGTTGGCCACGGTAAAGATCGCCCCGACGTATTCCTTGCCGCTCTGAATGCCCTTGGAGGCGATCTTGAGGGTGCATGGATATTCGAGGATGCCATGCACGCGATAAAAACTGCTAAGGCGGCAGGATTCTCAGTTTGCGGAATATACGACGAAACTGAGGATGCAAACCGCGAAGAGCTTTCTCGCCTTTGCGACGTTTATACAGACAGCTTTTGTGCTCTCACAATGGAGAGCTTCAAATAAGAAAATAATTTGAAAGGATATACATATATGAAATTCGGTTACTTTAACGATTTTGACCGCGAATACGTGATCACAAGACCTGACACACCTTACCCCTGGATCAACTATCTGGGCAGCGAGGACTTCTTCGGTCTCATTTCCAACACCGCAGGCGGATACTGCTTCTACCGCGATGCAAGAATGCTTCGTCTCACACGTTACCGCTATAACAACGTTCCCACAGATGCGGGCGGACGTTATTTCTATATCAACGACGGCGGCAAGGTATGGACACCCGGCTGGATGCCCGTAAAGGCAGACTACGAGGCATACGAGTGCCGTCACGGTATGGGTTATACAAAGATCAAGTCCACAGTTGGCGGACTTACAGCAGAGCAGACAGCTTTCGTTCCTCTCGGACACACATGTGAGGTTCACAGAATCCGTCTTAAGAACGAGACAGCAGAGAAGAAGTCTGTAAAGCTCTTCTCCTTCGTTGAGTTCTGTCTCTGGAATGCATGGGATGACCAGACAAACTTCCAGCGTAACTTCTCTATCGGTGAGGTTGAGATCATCGGCAGCACTATCTATCATAAGACAGAGTACCGTGAGCGCCGTAACCACTATGCTGTGTTCTCCGTAAACGCTCCCATCGACGGCTTTGATACAGACCGCGAGACATTTATCGGTCTTTATAACGGCTTTGACCGTCCCAACGTACCCTTTGCAGGCGAGGCTAAGAACTCCGTTGCAAGCGGTTGGGCTCCCATCGGATCTCACATGATAAACGTAGAGCTTGAGGCAGGAGAAGAGAAGAGCTTCGTATTCGTTCTCGGCTACTGCGAGAATCCCAAGGATGACAAGTGGGAAGCTCAGGACGTTATCAACAAGGCTCCTGCAAACAAGCTTCTTGCAGCATTCCAGACAGATGAGCAGGTTGATGCAGCACTCGCAACTCTTAAGGCTTACTGGGAAAAGCTTCTCTCCGTATATTCCGTTGAATCCGACGATGAGAAGATGAACAGAATGGTCAACACATGGAACCAGTACCAGTGTATGGTAACATTCAATATGTCCCGTTCCGCTTCTTACTTTGAGTCCGGTATCGGCCGCGGTATGGGCTTTAGAGACTCCACTCAGGACCTTCTCGGATTCGTTCACCTTATCCCCGAGCGTGCAAGAGAGAGAATCTACGATATCGCTGCAACTCAGATGGAGGACGGTAGTGCATACCACCAGTACCAGCCTCTCACAAAGAAGGGTAACTCCGACATCGGTTCAGGCTTCAACGATGACCCCCTGTGGCTCATCTTCGGTGTTGCCGCATACATCAAGGAAACAGGCGACTACTCAATCCTTGACGATATGGTACCCTTTGATAACGATGAGTCAAAGGCTGCTCCCATGATGGAGCACCTCAAGCGCTCCTTCGACCACGTTACAAACAATCTCGGACCTCACGGACTTCCTCTTATCGGCCGTGCGGACTGGAATGACTGTCTTAACCTCAACTGCTTCTCCGAAACTCCCGGTGAATCCTTCCAGACATCCGGCCCCTCCGAGGGTCCCGTTGCGGAAAGTGTATTCATTGCAGGTATGTTCGTAGCAGTAGGTCCTGACTACATTGCACTTTGCGAGAAGACAGGCCGTACAGAGGATGCTGAAAACGCAAAGAAGGCTCTCAAGGCTATGTACGATGCAGTTCTTACACACGGCTGGGACGGCGATTGGTTCCTCCGTGCATACGATGCATTCGGCAACAAGATCGGTAGCCATGAGTGCGAGGAGGGTCAGATCTTCATCGAGCCTCAGGGCTTCTGTGTAATGGGCGGTATCGGTGTTGAGGAGGGTCTTGCCAAAAAGGCTCTTGACTCCGTTATCGAGCGTCTTGACACTAAGTACGGTATCGTTCTTAACAATCCTCCTTATACAAGATATCACGTTGAGCTTGGTGAGATCTCCTCTTATCCCCCCGGATACAAGGAGAACGCAGGTATCTTCTGTCATAACAACCCCTGGATCTCTATTGCTGAGACTGTGATCGGTCGCGGTAACCGTGCATTCGAGGTTTATAAGAAGACCTGTCCCGCATACATTGAGGACATCAGCGAGATCCACAGAACTGAGCCCTACGTTTATTCTCAGATGATCGCAGGTAAGGATGCTGTTCGCCACGGTGAGGCTAAGAATGCTTGGCTTACAGGTACAGCGGCTTGGACATTCTACAATATCTCCCGCTTCATTCTCGGTATCATGCCTGTTTACGACGGTCTTAAGATCGATCCCTGCATTCCCGATACACTCAAGGAATTTACTGTAACAAGAAAGTTCCGCGGCGACGTTTACAAGATCTACGTAGACAATTCTAAGGGCATTTGCAAGGGCGTTGCTTCTGTAACTGTTGACGGTACTCCCATCGAAGGAAACACCGTTACACCCATCGGAGACGGCAAGGAACACGAAGTTCGTGTAGTGATGGGCTGATGAAAAGGCTCTGTGCATTGATCCTTCTTTGTACGATGCTGTTTTCTCTGACCGGATGCGGTCTCGGTGAATTCTTTGCGACTCTCGGCTTTGATACTCATGATTATGAGGGAGAAGCGGTCATAAAGGTTCATAAAAATGACAGCGAGATTGCTCTTGAGCTTGCAGATATGGTTTCTATCCTTTCTGTGAATTCTGCAGAGATTCCCGAATTTGAGGGAACCTCTGAGGGCATCGAATGCTGTCGTGATGCGGTGCTTAACAGCATGTACAGCAGGAATTTTGCAAAATACGCAGGCAATTCCGAGCTATTTAAGGAAGCTATGGAAATGTACCCGCAGATGGATTTTTCAGTACTCATTCCTGCCGATGACTTTGAGAATATTGCTTATAAGTATTTCGGCGGAAAAGAGAAGATCACAAACGAAAGCGGCAGTATATATGAGTATATAGAGGATATAGACGCATATATTACCGTAGCAAAGCCTGTAGGAAGCGTTATGGACGTTAAAATCCTTTCCGTTGAGGAAACGGAAAAGACCTACAGAATGGAGTTTGAGACCTCTTTAGAGGAAGAAAAAGCAGGGAAGTACTTCGCCCTTCTTATTAAGAGAGACGATGATTCACTGTACTTCAAATATGTAAAAAAACTGGATAAATAAAGATAAGATCCCTTGCAAAGTCTTGCAAGGGATCTTTCTTATTGCCAAAAACGATAAAAAAACTGCCGCTCAGAGAGCGGCAGTAATTTTTAAATTATTCTTCTTCAAGATTGAGAAGGTCCTCTGCTGTAGGCTCGATGTCTTCTTCAGCGAACTCATCGTCTTCTTCATCGAAGTCGGAGTAATCGTCGAATTCCTCATCCATATCGTCTGCATACTCGAAGTCGTCTGTAGTATCAAACTCCTCGTCGTCTGCATCATCGTATTCCTCTGCCTCAGGCTCGGAATATGCGATAGAGCCGTACTTTTCGTAGAACTCATCATCATCAGCGGTGTTGATCTTCTTAACCTCAACGTCGTTGTAGCAGGGCATACCTGTACCGGCGGGGATAAGCTTACCGATAAGAACGTTCTCCTTAAGACCCATAAGGTGGTCAACCTTACCCTTGATAGCAGCCTCTGTAAGAACCTTTGTTGTTTCCTGGAAGGATGCTGCGGAAAGGAAGGACTCTGTCTGGAGAGATGCCTTTGTGATACCGAGAAGAACGGGCTCTGCAGTAGCAAGCTGGAGATCACGCTCACCTGCATCGATGCGGCGCTGGATTTCCTCGTTTGCATCAAGGAACTCAAGCTTTTCAACATTGATACCGGGAAGCATCTCTGTGCTACCGGGCTCTTCGATTCTCATCTTTCTGGTCATCTGTCTTGTGATAACCTCGATGTGTTTATCGTTGATGCCGATAGACTGGCTGGAGTAAACCTTCTGTACCTCGAGGATGATGTAGTCATAAACTGCATCGATACCGTTGATACGGAGGATATCGGCAGGGTTCTTATATCCTGCAGTAAGCTCCTGGCCTGCTGCAACATAGTCGCCTTCCTGAACGATGATCTGAGTACCGTATGCGATGGGGTACTCCTTCTCCTCGCCTGTCTCTGTATTCTTGATAATGATGTTGTGGATTCTCTTAACGTCGCGGATGGAAACGATACCTGCAAAGTCTGCAACGGTTGCTGTCTTCTTAGGCTTTCTTGCCTCGAAGAGCTCTTCAACTCGGGGAAGACCCTGTGTAATGTCGCTTCCCGCAACACCACCGGTATGGAAGGTTCTCATTGTAAGCTGTGTACCGGGCTCACCGATAGACTGAGCAGCAATGATACCAACTGCCTCACCGATGTTAACTGTTCTGGAGTTAGCAAGGTCTGCACCGTAGCAGTGTGCACATACACCGTGGCGAGCCTTACACTGGAGAACTGTACGGAGATGAACTGTCTTGATTCCTGCAGCCTCTACAGCCTTAGCCTGAGCCTCGGAAACCATTGTATTGTCTGCAACGATAACCTCGCCTGTTTCGGGGTGAACGATATCACCGATAACGTAACGGCCGAAGATTCTGTCTGCAAGCTTTTCGATAACCTCGTTACCGTCCTTGATCTCGGAAACTGTGATACCGTGTGTTGCGCCGCAGTCCATTTCACGGATGATTACATCCTGAGAAACGTCAACAAGTCGACGTGTAAGGTAACCGGAGTCCGCAGTCTTAAGAGCGGTATCGGAAAGGGACTTACGAGCACCACGAGCAGCAATGAAGTACTCGAGGATGTTAAGACCTTCACGGAAGTTGGACTTGATAGGAAGCTCCATAGTTTTACCTGATGTAGCAAACATAAGTCCTCGCATACCTGCGAGCTGTCTCATCTGAGTGATGTTTCCTCGCGCACCGGAGTCGGACATCATCTTGATAGGATTGTAACGCTCGAAGTTGGACTGGAGGGCAGCAACTACGTCGTCAGTTGTCTGGCTCCATGTGTTTACGACGGTCTGATAACGCTCCTCTTCGGAGAGCTTACCGCGCATAAACTCCTTATGGATAAGGTCAACCTTCTTTTCTGCTTCCGCAACGAGAGTATACTTCTCAGGGGGAATAGCCATATCGGCAACAGCGATGGAGATAGAAGCCTTAGTAGAGTACTTATAGCCCATATCCTTGATGTTGTCGAGCATTTCAGCAGTTACCTCGAAGCCGTGGTACTTGATACAACGGTCGATGATCTGGCCGAGCTGCTTGGAGCCGCAGGTGAAGGTGATCTCAAGATCGAAGAACTTTTCGGGATCGCTTCTGTCAACGTAGCCGAGGTCCTGAGGGATGGGCTTGTTGAAGATGAGAAGACCCATAGTAGCGTCGATAACCTTGGACTCCATCTTGCCGTTTCTCTCTTTGTAGTTACGAACCTTGATGGGAGCGTGGAGGCCGATAACGCCGTTCTGGTAAGCCATCATAGCCTCGTCGAAGTTACGGAATACCTTGCCTTCACCGGGCTCGCCCTTACGGTCGATGGTGAGGTAGAAGGAACCGAGGACCATATCCTGAGAAGGAACTGTGATCGCACGTCCGTCAACGGGCTTTAAGAGGTTATTTGCAGAGAGCATGAGGAATCTTGCCTCAGCCTGAGCCTCTGCGGAAAGGGGAACGTGGATAGGCATCTGGTCGCCGTCGAAGTCCGCGTTGAACGCCTTACATACGAGAGGATGGAGCTTGATTGCACGACCCTCAACGAGTACGGGCTCGAACGCCTGGATGGAAAGACGGTGAAGTGTAGGAGCACGGTTGAGAAGTACGGGATGTTCCTTGATTACGTTCTCAAGTGCGTCCCAAACCTCGGGACTAGCCTTTTCAACCTTCTTCTTTGCGTCCTTGATGTTCTGAGCCTTCTGTGTCTCGTGGAGACGCTTCATAACGAAGGGCTTGAAGAGCTCGAGAGCCATTTCCTTAGGAAGACCGCACTGGTAGATCTTAAGAGTAGGACCTACAACGATAACGGAACGTCCGGAATAGTCAACTCGCTTACCGAGAAGGTTCTGACGGAAGCGTCCCTGCTTACCGCGGAGCATTTCGGAGAGAGACTTGAGGGGACGGTTGGAGGGGCCTGTTACGGGCTTACCGCGTCTGCCGTTATCGATGAGAGCGTCAACCGCTTCCTGAAGCATACGCTTCTCGTTGCGGACGATGATCTCGGGAGCACGGTACTCAATAAGTCTTCTGAGACGGTTATTTCTGTTGATAACTCTACGGTAGAGGTCGTTAAGGTCGGAAGTAGCAAATCTACCGCCGTCGAGCTGTACCATAGGACGGATATCGGGGGGAATTACGGGAACTACGTCGAGAACCATCCATGCAGGGTTGTTACCTGACTTTCTGAAGGACTCAACAACCTCAAGGCGCTTGATGATACGAACCTTCTTCTGGCCTGTAGCACGTGTAAGCTCATCCTTGAGCTCTTCAGCGAGCTTTTCGATATCAAGCTCGTCGAGGAGTTCCTTAACTGCTTCTGCACCCATGCCTACGCGGAAGTCGTTTTCGTACATTGTGTAGTACTCACGGTATTCCTTCTCAGTAAGAAGCTGATACTTGGAAAGGGGAGTATTACCTGCATCGATTACGATGTAAGCTGCGAAGTACAGAACCTTTTCGAGATGTCTGGGGGAGATATCAAGGAGAAGACCCATTCTGGAGGGGATCGCCTTGAAGTACCAGATGTGGGAAACGGGAGCTGCAAGCTCGATGTGACCCATTCTTTCGCGGCGAACCTTTTTCTGAGTTACTTCAACGCCGCACTTTTCGCACACCTTATTCTTATGACGGATGCGTTTATATTTACCGCACAGGCATTCCCAGTCCTTTGTAGGTCCGAAAATACGCTCGCAGAACAAACCGTCACGCTCAGCTTTGAGCGTGCGGTAGTTGATGGTCTCAGGCTTTTTAACCTCGCCGTAGGACCAGGAGCGGATCATTTCGGGGGAAGCGAGTCCGATCTTAATAGAATCAAATGTATTGTGTTCCATCGGCAAATTACCTTCTTTGACAAAATTTGTTATGGTAGACGGTCAAGATTAAAACTCATCGTCAGCAGAGTCTGCGGAATAGAAGATTCCGTCTGTATCGGCTTCACCGCCGAAGTCCTCTGCAGAGAATGTGCTGTAAACCTCTTCATCTGTTGCCACTGTTTCGCCTACTGCCTCGCGTGTTACACGATCAATATACTTATCAGGGCGTGTTGTGGATGTTTCGCCGTCGTCACCGAGCTTTGCAAGCTCGATCTCGTTGCCGTCCTTGTCAAGAACACGAACGTCAAGGGCAAGTGCCTGAAGCTCGCGAACAAGAACCTTGAAGGATTCGGGAACGCCGGGGGTAGGAATGTTCTGACCCTTTACGATTGCCTCGTAGGTCTTTACACGGCCCACAACGTCGTCAGACTTAACTGTAAGGATTTCCTGAAGTGTATAAGCTGCACCGTATGCCTCGAGAGCCCAAACCTCCATCTCACCGAATCTCTGGCCACCGAACTGCGCTTTACCGCCGAGAGGCTGCTGAGTGATGAGAGAGTAGGGACCTGTGGAACGGGCATGGATCTTATCGTCAACAAGGTGATGGAGCTTCAAGAAGTACATAATACCGACTGTTACGGGGTTGTCAAAGGGCTCACCGGTACGTCCGTCGTAGAGAATGCTCTTACCGTCGGAGTCAAGACCTGCCTGACGGAGAGTTTCTTCGATCTCGTATTCCTTTGCGCCGTCGTAAACGGGAGTTGCAACGTGCCAGCCAAGGGCATGTGCGGCGTAACCGAGGTGAACTTCGAGAACCTGAC